>JAKMEV010000109.1:0-5714 GCA_022425785.1 Akkermansiaceae bacterium
ACTCCGGCTCGTGTTTCCTGACGGCGGCCAGTTGAAACAAGGTGTTGATCTGCATGAACTGCAGACCGGTTTTTTCAAAAATTTCCTCGCGCGAAACTACTTCACAAACCTCGTCCATCGCCTGCTTGTTTCGGGCATCACGATAATGACGAGGCACCGCGATGAGCTTCCCGTTTTCATCAATCAACCCGTAGTCTACTCCCCAGGTATCCACCCCAATCGAGCGAATCGCTTCAGCGCCATACTTCGCCACCGAAAGTTTCAACCCCTCGACAACGCCGCTCCAAAGACTTTCGAAATTCCAAAACAACCCGCCGTCCCGTTCATCGGGAACATTTTCAAAGCGGTTAATTTCATCGAGTGAAAACTTTCCTTCCGTCACCACTCCAGCGATGACCCGGCCACTGCCAGCTCCGAGATCGATCGCAAGATAAACTGACATGCCTAGATAAGATTGAGATCCTTCATCGCCTTCGCGTGAAGATCAAGATACCGCTCACGCGACTCCACAGCAATCAGATCCTCATCCCAATTCGGAATGATGTCTGACATGCGGGACTTTCCTTCCTCGCTCTCGAGAAGCTCCGGAAAACATTTTTTCACGCACTCCAACATGACCTGCGTCGAGACCGAGGCACCCGGCGATGCGCCAAGCAGAGCGGAAATGCTTCGATCCTCGCTGGTGAGAACTTCGGTGCCGTAATGCACAATTCCCGGTTCTTCGCCCGGCTCCTGCTTAATCGCCTGCACGCGAATCCCGGCATCGATCACCTCCCAATCTTCCTCCCGGGCATCGGGGTAGAAGTTGTAAAGCTCCCGCATGCGGGATGACTTCGATTGCAGCCCCTGCTCGACGAGGTATTTCACAAGGTCGAGATTGAAGAGCCCGACTTTGATCAGCGAGAGAATGTTGTTCGGACGAATGGAAAGAGGCAGATCGGTATGGCTCCCGCCATTGTGGAGAAACTTCCCGGTCCAAGCCGCGAAAGGGCCGAAGAGGAGATACTTTTCGCCATCGATCACCCTGGTGTCGAGATGAGGCACGGCCATCGTAGGTGCCGCGCCAAGAGCTTGGCCGTAGACCTTCGCCGTGTGTTTTTCAACGACCTCGGGATTTCCGGTGATCATCCACTGGCCCCCGATTGGGAACGCCCCGTAGCCTTTCGCTTCGGGAATTCCGGATTTTTGGAGAAGGGGCAGCGAACCACCGCCCGCCCCGATGAAAACAAAATCGGCCTCGACCGTTCGCTTCTCTCCGCTCTCTTCATCGCGGACCGTGACGATCCATCCTTCGCCGCTTTTGGTGAGATCGACGACGCGATGGCCGAAATGAGTTTCGCAATCCTTCTGCTCCCCGAGCCAGTCGCAGAAGTTTTTCGAAAGTGCGCCAAAGTTCACATCCGTGCCGCCATCCATGTGGGTTGCCGCGATGGGCTGATCTTGATCGCGACCTTCAACGAGAAGCGGGGCCCAGGAATGAATTTTCTCTCGGTCCGTGGAGTATTCCATGGGCTCGAAAAAGTGATGCTTCTTCAAGCCCTCAAAGCGCGCTTTCAAATACGGAACCTGTTCTTCGGTATGAACGAGCGAAATGTGTGGAAGCGGCTGGAGGCAATCGCCCGGCTCCTTGATGATCCCTTTACGAGCAGCGTGGGCCCAGAACTGAAGGGAATGTTCGAAGTCTTCAAAGACCGTAATCGCTTTCGTGACATCGACCGTGCCGTCCTCCTCCATGTCCGGCGTGTAGGAAAGCTCGCAGATTCCGGCATGCCCGGTGCCAGCGTTATTCCATCCATTCGAAGCCTCCTGAGCCGGACGGTCAGTCACTTCGAATAGCTGAATCGATAAACCCGGCTTCAACTCCTTGAGCATCACCCCAAGAGTCGAGGACATGATCCCCGAGCCAATAAGAACTACATCGGTTTTCATCTAAAGAACTATCGTAAGAAGGCTTCGTGGAGGCCACCGTCAACCGCGAGAATCTGTCCGGTGGTTTTCGAGGAAGCATCGCTGAGCATGAAGAGCATGCCCTCGGCCTGATCACTTGGAGTGATCGGAGCTTTGGTAAGAGTGCGGTCGGCGTAAAACTGCGCCAACTTATTTCGCAAGTCTTCCGTGTCTTCGTCGTCACTAAAAGGAATATCATACTTCGTCAGGGAAGCGATGACGCGATCCCGAGGGAACATTCCGCTTCCGGCCACCACCGTGGCAGGCGCCACGCCATTCACCCGCACCAACGGAGAGAGTTCGATGGCAAGTTCACGGAGAAGATGATTCGCCGCAGCCTTGGAAGTATCGTAAGCGAGACTCCCCTTTTTGGAGACCACCGCATTGGCGCTGGTGGTGACAACCATACTGCCCTTCAAACCCTGCTCGTTCCATATCTTGGCGGCCTCATCTGCGACGAAATAGGGACCGGCGACGTTGATGTCGAAAGTCAGTCCCCAACGATCATCGGGAATGTGTCCGGTCCGGTCGGGCGGCACGAAGATCCCGGCAGTTACCGCGATGTGGTCAAATCCACCGTAGGCATAGATTACTTCGTCGAGCATGGCCTTGATACTGGAGCGATCTGTAACGTTGCACGTGACCCCAATGGCATTTCCACTCCCGGAGATCCCGGTTCCCGCTACGCCGATCCCTTGCCCGACTTTAGCAATGAGTTCTTCAGCAGTCGCTTGAGCAGCTTCCAAATTGAGATCGGCACAAACGACATGCGCGCCTTGATCGATCATGGTATGCGCCATTTCCCTGCCAATACCACTCCCGGCACCGACGACAATCACGACCTTGCGCGCAAATTCACGTTCGGGTGGCATGCGCTGAAGCTTCGCTTCTTCGAGCGCCCAGTATTCGATATCGAAGGCCTCTTTCTGCGGCAGCCCGATGTATTCATCGATGGCCTCGGCTCCACGCATTACCGCGATGGCGCAATTGTAAAACTCAGCAGTCACGCGTGACTCACTCTTATTCTTCCCGAAGGCGATCATTCCGATTCCAGGGATCAGGACCACGGTCGGATTTGGGTCACGCATCGCAGGTGAGTGCACTTCCTTGTTCGCCTCGTAGTACCCGGCGTAATCCGCGCGATACTTTTCGAGCCCGGCGGTGAGTTTTTCGCGAAGAACATCGAGCCCTTCGTTTTGCGGATCCCAATCGATGTAAAGCGGCTTGATCTTGGTGCGCAGGAAATGATCGGGACAAGATGTTCCCAGCTCGGCGAGACGTTGCGCCGCGTTGCTGTTGACGAATTCCAGGACCGACTCGGTGCTTTCGATTGTCGCAATGAAACGATTCTGTTGACTTACTTGCCCACGCAACCAGGGAACGAGTTCGCTCACTAATTCCTTTTGCTGTTCGCCGGAAAGGTTTCCGTACTTGGCTCCTTCAAACGTCTGATCACCCTTATCGTGCTCCTCGATGTAGCGGCCAGCGCGCTCGATCAGCGAGAGAGTCAGCTCGTAACATTCCTTGTCATCGTCAGCCCAATTGATGAGCCCGTGCTGCCCCATGTTGATTCCTTTGGCGTTGGGATACTTTTTGCATACATCCTGAAAGAGCAAGCCGAGATCAAAGCCCGGGCGTTGCCACAAGGTATAAACCACTTCGTCGCCAAAAATCTCTTTCGTGATTTCCTCCGAGCGTCTGGTAGCACAAATCGAAATAAAGTCATTCGGGTGCATGTGATCGACATGCTTGTATGGAATGAAGGAATGCAGGGGCGTATCGATGGACGAAGCACGCGGATTTAAATTGAAAGTGGTATGGCGATACATCCCCACCATGTCGTCTTCGATTTGCGTCTTGAGTCCGTTCGGGGTTGTGGCGTGGTAAATCCCCTGAAGCGCGATGAGTTTGTCCTGATAGAGCGAGGAAAAGTTTTCCACAGTAGAGGTCCGAAGATCTCCTCCGGAACCTTTGACCCAGAGCACATTCACGTCTTCACCGCTCAGGGGATCTTTTTCGATCGCCTTCGAGGAAGTATTTCCTCCTCCGGTATTCGTGATGCGGAGGTCGTCTCCCAGAATGTTGGAGCGAAATACGAGGCGCTCGATGGGACTCATCTTAGCGACCTTTTCGTCGTCCCAATGGTAATTTACGTGGCGGTAGTCGGATGGATCAAATGACATTGAATAATAGGGAAATCTGGTGACCTCGGGAGCCTAAGCATAGCTTCCACCCGCGACAATGCCGAGTTCCTTGCGGCGGGCTTTTCGGTCGGCTTCAATCTGCTGGAGGTAGCCACTCTTACGGAAGGAAACGAGCGGATCTTCCTCCAGACCTCGACCGCGACGCCACTCGGCAATTGCTCCACTGACGTCGGTCCCAAATGCCTGCTTCAAGAGGCGCTCCGCATCGACAATCTCCCCGCGCTCCTGATGGCGTTCGAGTTGGGCGTGGTCAACAAGAGCAGCCTTGGCATACAACTCCTGGGCTGCGATCACGGTCTCGATCATCGCTTCCATCTTCGGCTTTAAGTTGTGTGACTGATCCACCATGTATTCGATGTCTGGATACTCGCCCCCTTTCGATGCCGCGTAGCCGTGGATCTCACTGAAGATTCGGAAAACCTGATAGGGATCAATCGAGCCCAGAGTGAGATCGTCATCGGCATAGCGTCGGTCGTTAAAATGAAATCCGCCGAGCATTTCTTCGTCGAGGAGCCACGCCACAATTTGCTCGATATTCTGCGCCTGGTAATGATGCCCGGTATCGACGAGAACCTTCGCCTGCGGTCCCATTTTCTGGGCGTAGAGGTAGGACATTCCCCAATCGGCAATGTCGGTGTGGTAGAAGGCCGGCTCGAAGGGCTTGTATTCGATGAGAAAGGTCTGCTCCGGCGCGAGATGCTCATGAAATCCCTTGAGCGCTTCCTCCAGACGACGCTTGCGCGCCCGGATGGAATCCTGCCCGGGATAGCTCGTCCCATCCGCCAGCCAAAGTGTGAGAACGTCACTCCCGACATCCTGTCCCAGCTTAATCGAATCAAGAATATGTTCTGCCGCCGTCTCACGAACCGCCGAATCGACATTGCAAAGGCTCCCCAAGCGGTATTCCTGATCCTGAAAAAGGTTCGGATTGATCGACCCCAACTGCATGCCGTTCTCGTTTGCCAAGGCGACAATATCAGACGGTGTCTTTCCCTCCTCGAAATCCCAGAGAACATGCGTCGCCACCTTGGGACACGATCCCGTCACTCGGTGAACTTCGCCCGCGTCCGATAATTTGTCCGCCAAATCGATCGCCGCGCCATCCTGAAGAAATTTCCCAAAGCGCGTACCCGTATCCGCAAATCCCCACGACGGGACCTCGATGCGAAAATCATCAAGCGCAGAATGAACTCGTTCTGTCGTCTCTTCAGTCATGGAAAATCGCGCTGGCTTTCGGGATCTCCAGAGCCACGCCGCAAAAGGCAACTTGAAACAGAACAACCTGTCAACTTATAAGGTTTCTTAGGGTTTGCCTTAAAATGAACAAAATCGCTTTCAAAATAGAGCTCAAGCCCGGCAACGAAGAGGAATACCATCGTCGCCATCGAGAAAAATGGTGGGGCAACTTGGCCGACCTCATCGTGACCCATCCGGACAACTCCCCCGTCTGCCCGCCGCTCAGGAAAGCCTTCCACCTCGATTGACTAACTCACCGATCCAACGGATTCACGTTCGATGAAGTTCGTCGGAAAGCTCGCCACCTGGGGAGGCAACACTTCCTTG
>JAKMEV010000530.1:0-3223 GCA_022425785.1 Akkermansiaceae bacterium
AACCGAGCACGTTGGTCATTCCGCTTAGAGAACCAACAGCAGTAGCGCGGCCCGCGTTTCCGATCTGGACTTCGCCATTGTCGCTGCTGAAGAGTCCGCCCGTAGTCAGGGTCATTGGATTTCCAGCCACATCAAGGTTGGTATTTCCGAACTGATCTCCGTCAGGCTTGACTGCGAGAATATTCATCACTGCCGTTGGCGGGAAGTAGAGGTGATTTACCGGACCAACCAGATCCGTTCCATCGACGATTGCACCCGTGGCAATGTTGGCACCAGCGATGAGATTCACGTCCCCGGTTCCAGGAGCCTGAATGCTCCAATTAACGTCGATGTCACCACCTGCAATAAGATTCAGTCCGCTGTTAACCGCAAGCGGATCGGCCCATACCGTCGTGCTGTCGAGCAGGGAGTTCACGGCGATGTTTCCACCGGAAATGGTGACATCTCCTGCAGAAAGGTTTGGAGTGATCAGCAAATCACGAATGTAATCGTTGATCGTAAACTGGTTGTTGCCGACCGTATTTCCATTGTTGGCAAGTGCCATGCCGCTACGGGCGATTACGCTGTAGCCTCCACCGAGATTATCGGCTGCATTAGCGAGCACATTCGTGTTGCTGAACGGATCGTTGACATTGTTTGCCATGTCGAAGACGTGGCCGATCCAGGCGAGGCGATCCCCATTACGGTCAAGGGTAATTTTATCTCCGACCACGTTGATGGCACCTTCGCGCGTCCCTCCGAGACGAGTACTCTCGTTATTGTCGTCACCTCCATGGCCGATCACCGAGTAGGTGTTCCAACCTGCTGCCTTCAGGGTGATATCGCCTCCTGTAGTGATTACAGAGATATCGCCAGTAATGTCAGCAGCTTGATTTTCGTGCCAGCCACCGTGTCCAATCTGAGCGTAGGCTCGGGAGGCGTTGCCAGATAGAAGGTCGATATCACCTGTTGCAGAAACACCGATCACACCATTGATGGTTGTATTACCGTCAAAGGCACTGCGGCCGCCGTGACCAATTTGAGCATTGTTCTCGGATGCCCCACCCTTAAGGAGGATGTTACCCGGTCCGCTCGAAGCAAACTGGATTCCATCTAAAACGGTATCACCGTCGAAATCTGCGAGGTCGTTGAAGAGTCCCGCACCAAGGTTGGTGTAAAGGTCGCCGGTTCCGGCACTGACTTTGATGACACCATCGTGATTACCATCAGCATCCCAACCACCGTGACCAATCTGGGTATGGTTCTGGGCCCGGTCGAGCCCAGCAATCAAAGAAACATCACCGCCAGCACGAACGTGGATATCGCCAACGTTGTGCCCTTTTGTTCCATGTCCACCGTGTCCAATCTGGGCATTTGAAATATCATCAGTTCCACCTTCAAGCGATATATCTCCAGTGCGGGCCGCCACAGTGATGTTGCCACGGTGCCCGAGATCGATGGCATTGTTTGCGTTGTCACTCTCACCTCCACCGTTACCGATCATGGACCATGTCTGATCGTGATCTCCAGTCTCAAGGTTGACCCAGATGTTCACAGTCCCGGCATCACCCGCCTCTGTATTCGGACCTGAACCCACTGAAACGCCAGGATTCACGTCCTCCAGGAAGGTAATGGTCGCGTTGCCTTCTCCACCATAGTTCGTCACATTGCCGACAACTGTTCCCGCTGTAATTGTCCTCTCTCCAAGACCATCCTGGAAATCAGCAGTAATGTCAGCGTCCGCAGTCAGTGTCCCGTCTCCATCTGAATCCGACAGGGTTCCAATAATCGTTCCATCATCAAGACGAATTGAGAGGCGAAGAGAGCCTGCAACCACACGTGTGTACTGGGTGTTGAAGTTCGCACCCCCATTCAGGTTGGCCGCGAAATCCTGATTGATGGTGTTGTTCCATCCCGAAGTGTGTCCACCAAAACCGTAGCTGACTTTGGATCCGCTGCCAAGAGCAGGAGCTCCAGTAAAGCGATTGCCTCCGGCGAGTTTCACATCGCGCTCTGCATAAAGATTGATGTCAGCGGCATGTTCTCCACGAGCACCCCATCCGCCGTTTCCGATCATAGTATATCCCGTCGGACTCGCGTTGGAAGAATCAAGATGGATATCGCGACCTGCCATGATCGTGAAGGTATCTTGCAGTGCTCCGGTCAAATCACGAACACCGATGCTTCCCTGATCGCTTCGACCTCCGTGGCCGACCTGAGCATAGTTCCCGTTGTCAGCCCACTCGTTGTCTGATGCTCCACCACTTGCGAGAATGATGTCCCCATCGCCCCCCGCTGCAACAGTTCCGTCAGCAGCAATACCGGCGCGCATTGTGATATCACCGAAGTGGTTTCCGTGGCTGTTCGCCCCGCCGTGTCCGGCCTGAGCATAATGGTAGTTTCCGCGGCCGCGCCCAGCACTCACCTCCAATGGATTCGTGCGGACAGTTGTGTCGACCTCACCAGCGAGGAATTTGATCGCACCATTGCTTGCCACGACTGTAATATCGCCGTTGTGACCTGCAAGAAGCGTTGGGTCTGCCGCAATACCGTTCGTCGCCTGAGCTGCAGCCGATTGGAACTGGTTTCGAACATTGTTTGATCCATCGCGCGAGATGTCGGCATCATAACCACCGTGACCAATCGAAGCGGAGTTACGACCGTCTTCGTTGGTAAACTCAGCGAGGTTCGAGTAGGAACCAGCGAGGAAGGTGATGTGACCAGTTGTTGTCAGGCTGATGTCACCTGTGTTTCCAATGAGACCAGCAGCCTGGGTGCCATATCCGCGGGAGAAGGCGCCACCGTGTCCAACCTGAACATAGTTATCATCCCAGTCTCCGGCACGGCCATAGAACCCGTGCCCTCCGAGAGCGGCATCCGAGTGGGTTCCTGCCGTGATTGCGATATTTCCGCTGTGATTTCCGTCCGAGTCCAGTCCCCCGTGACCAATCTGGGCATAGGCATCGTTATTGGCACCTGGGTTGAAGTCTCCTCCCAGAAGATTCGTTTCATCGCTGGAAGCAACAAGCGAAATACCTCCACTGATATCGATCGTAAGGTTTCCGGAGTGAGAGTCACGCGTGCTGTAACCACCATGCCCGATCTGGGCAAAGGTGGCGAAATCGCGACCCGCGAGGACGTTGAGGTCTCCCCCTGTCACGGTAACTGAAATATCGCCGGAGTTCCCGTCGTCGAATTCACTGCCCCCGACACCGCCAGTCGTTCCTGGCCGAGTGCCCGTCGC
>JAKMEV010000185.1:0-2864 GCA_022425785.1 Akkermansiaceae bacterium
CCTCGTTGGAAATTCCAAGAGCTATGAGTAAACGGACCTCCCCGGGCAGTAAAAAGCGCAGACTAACAGCAGAAAAACGCACGACTATTTCCCGCAAAGACGCTGCGGCAAAGCGCCGCGCCCTTACCAAAAGGGTCATGGAGGTGACCAGCAGAGCCAGTGCACCGTCTGAAGAAAAATCCGGGAAACCGCCCGCCAAATTCCAAACTACCGCAATTCCGGTCAAAAAAATAGCGGTTAAGCGGGCCTCCCCGGCCAAAAAAAACCCCGTAAAACAAGCCGCTCAAAAAAGCCGCTCTTTTGAGACCTTCAACAAGTCAGGGGAACCCAAGGAGCAGCAGGCACCCCAGAGAAGCCAAGAGGAGGCCTATCAGCCCAAGCCCCAAAAATCAGTTCGAGTCAGAAAAGAGACAATCCGCGGCAGCCTAGAAACACCATCCGCTAAAAAAATCGGTCCCATGGAAAACTGGGATATCCTTAAACCCGGGAAGCTAGCCGAGGTCGCCAAAGAAGACCCTGATCACAAATACGCCCCTCCTGGTTTGCACGAAACTCCGGCAGCCAACTTGCATCAGGCCAGCGCCCCCGCTCCAACGCCAGAGCCAGAGCCAGAGCCAGAGCCAGAACAAACACCACCCTTGTCGCTCGATCAGGCTCTGCCATTGCGAAAAGAAAAATTGCGCGTCCCCGTGAAAGTGCCCTTCGCAGGCATGGCGGCCGCACGAGCCGCTGCCGCCCGCGAACCAATTCTCTCCACGCAAGCGGCCGCACCAGAACCGGAACCCGCACCCAAAGTTGTTTTGGAACAGACCACCGCCTCGGTCACTGTTTCCGCCCAACCGCCACCTGCGCAACCCGGGGCTCCCGAGCAACCGCCGCAGTCGCAGCTCAATACTCCTCTTCCGCCCCGGCCGATCCAACCGAAAAAGAATCTGGGATCAATTCTCATGACCTCCTATGCGTCATCCTGGGAATAATTGCCGCAGTCATGATCTATTTGGCGTTTTTCACCTAAGAAGCGGCTCGCGCTCCCAAGCTCACTCAACTCAGCTAACAGCTTGGCTTTTGCTCTGAAGAGAACAAACTCCCGCCATGTCTCGCAAGTCCATCCTTTGGAGCTCTTTGCCTCTTCTCACTATTCTGGGTTTCACATCCCTCGCTCACAGCGCGGAAACCATTCAAGTCCCCGCCACGCCAGAGCTTTCACCCGACGGCAAAACAGTCTACTTTTCCTGGGCTGGGGACATTTGGTCCGGTAACAGTGAAGGCGGTGAAGCTCGCCGCATCACCACCCACCCCGCACCTGACACCGCGCCTCAACTTTCCCGGAACGGCAAATCGCTCTTTTTTAATTCGGATCGCACCGGATCATCCCAGGTCTTCCAGATCCCGATCGGCGGTGGAGTCGCCGAACAAATTACCTTCCATTCCGAAGGCAGCGTTTTGGAAGATGTTCACCCACAAAAGAATCTTCTTCTCCTCAGCAGCCAGCGCGATCATGCCGGACGCCGACCTTACCGCCTCATCGAAAAACCCATCGATATCTCCAAAGACGAACGGATCCTTTTCGATGCCACAGGCCGAAACGGACGCTACTCTCCCGACGGAAAAAACATCCTCTTCGTCCGCGGAGGTGCCCCCACTTACCGCAAAGGCTATCAAGGTTCCCAAGCTGCCCGCATTTGGAATTATAACGTCGAAAACAAAACCTTCAGCGAACCGGTAAGCGACCCCACCGGTTGCCGCTACCCGCTCTGGGCGGCGGACGGAAACTCCTTCTACTACGTCTGCGCCCGTTCAGGTGCGTTTAATATTTGGCAACATCGCTTCGGTGAAAAAAATGACCGCCAACTCACCAAAGATCCCAGTGACAGCGTCATCGGACCCGCCATTTCTGCCGACGGCTCCACGCTCATCTACCGCCAGCTATTCGACTTTTACAAACTCTCCACCAAGGCCGGGGCAAAGCCCGAGCGCGCCAAGTTCTTCCATCGTTCTTCCTTGGTGCACCCCGAACATGAAGCGCTCACCATTCGTTCAACCAAAGACGCCACCGTCACTGCAACAGGGCTCGAGTGGGCATTCATTGCGCAAGGAGAAATCTGGGCAATGGACACCGTGCTCAAGGAGCCCCATCGCCTCACCGACACTCCAGCTCACGAATCCGACATCTTCTTCTCCGAAAAAGGTGACTACCTCTACTACCTCAAGGACAACGGCATCACCGCCAACTACTGGCGCATGTCAAAGAGCCAGTCCACCGAATTTTGGTGGGAAGCAACCGACTTCTCCCACGAACAGGTCACCAAAGGCCCGGAAGAAAAATGGGGCTTCAGTTTCAGTCCAAAGGGAGACCAAATCGCCTACATCGAATACCCCGGAAACCTCTGGATCGCCAAGCCCGATGGCTCGGAGGCCCGACTTCTCCTCCCGGCCTGGACGTCGCCCGAATATGTCTGGTCACCCGACGGAAAATACATGGCCTTCTCCCTCAGCGACGCCAACTACAATAGCGACATCTGTATCATGCCCACCGACGGTAACGGCGAACCAGTCAACGTTTCCCAGCACCCCGACAATGAGCATTCCCCCCGCTGGTCCCCCGATGGCAAAACCCTCGTCTTTGCCGGTCGTCGTCACTCCACTTCCACCGACCTCTTTATCGTCCACCTCAACAAGACGACCCACTTCACCAGCGACCGCGACCGGCGGGTTCTCAGCGCCGTCAATGCAATGAAAAAGGACCCTGCTTACAAAGAAAAGGAAGTCAAAGAGGGTGAAGAAAAGACGGAAAGCATCGGCAGAAAAATCCTCAAAGGACTCGGGTTAAAATCAAAAGAGGAAAGCGAGGAACAGGAGATCGA
>JAKMEV010000225.1:0-4826 GCA_022425785.1 Akkermansiaceae bacterium
GTGTAGACAAGGTCTGTCGCCGCGATGAATTTAGTGAAGGTCACGGTGACCTCTCCCCCGTTGCTGGAAACAACAGGCAGTCCGGCTTGCGAGCTCACATTGGGATCCAGGAAGAAAGCATACTTGAGGAGATTACTCACCCCGTCGCCACTGGCATCGGCATTAGGTCCCGCGATCAAAGGATCGGATGCATCCGCTCCGAATTGATCGACCTGCCATGAGGAAAATCCACTCACCGGCGCGGCACCAAAACTCTGCACCGCACCAAAGCTCGTTCCTCCGGTACTCGTCGCAAAGACGCGATAGTAATACGTTCTCTCCAGATTCAACCCGGAGAGTTCATGGGAAACAGGAAGATCAGCAGTTCCGTCCAAGGTGCCGGCCAACTCAATCAAGACCGTTGCCGAGGAAATCTGACGAACAGTTGAGTCACTCACCTGCCCTACAAACAGATCTCCATTTCCACTCAAGGCCAGAGAATCCGGCGCGGCGATTCCGGCCTCGTCTCCAGCGCCATCCAAGGTGATGGACGATCCCGATCCCGCGAAGGTCGACACCGTTCCGTCGGTGAGATTGATTCGACGAATCCGGTTATTTCCGCGATCCGCGACAAACAAGTCGTCGTTGGAGCCAGCGACCAATCCGCTTGGGCTGTCAAATCTCGCCGCAGCCGCTGCTCCGTCCTGATATCCGCTCGCAGCCTCATCACCAGCCAGCACTGCCACGACAGCACCGGTTGAAATCTGAAGAACATGATGGGAAGAATCCTCGGTGACGTAAGTCGTTCCATCCGACCCAACCGCAATCCCGACCGGTGAATCCAGGTCTCCCCCGATTCCGCTTCCTGCAAGTGTGCTCACGGTCATATCCGTCGCGACCTTGCGAACGCGGTGGTTATTTAAGTCTGCGATATAAAGAACATCGGAG
This sequence comes from Akkermansiaceae bacterium, assembly GCA_022425785.1. Lineage (GTDB taxonomy): Bacteria > Verrucomicrobiota > Verrucomicrobiia > Verrucomicrobiales > Akkermansiaceae > SW10. Next base: position 928 of record JAKMEV010000225.1, read on the forward strand.
CTATCGATCGCGATACCACTTGGGCTGTCAAAACGGGCCGCCGTGCCAACTCCGTCGGTGAAGTCCGCTTCCCCAAATCCGGCATAGGTGCTGACCTGGCCTTCCGGAGAAATGGCCCTGATGCGATGGTTCCCGGAATCCGTCACAAAGAAGGTTCCGGCGCTATTCATGACAATCCCAACCGGCGCATTAAACCTCGCCGCGCCTGGAGCACCGTCGAGGTATCCCGCCGTTCCATTTCCAGCAAAGACACTCACCTCTCCGGATGGTGTCACCTTGCGGATCTGGTTGTTCGCGGTATCCGCGATGAAAATATTTCCAGCCGCATCAACGGCCATGCCATTGGGTTGATCCACTCCGGCGAGGGTCGTCACCTCAAGCCCATCCAATCCCGCAGTGGTGGAATACTCAAATCCAACAGTGGTCGTACTTCCCTCGGGATTCACCACGCCATTCATCACCGGAAGCGGATTATAGGTTGCCTCGGAAGTCACCACCGAAGGAGGATCGAGAACCACTCCACTAATCGGGAAGGTGAAGGCCGGGAAGATGAAGTCGTCACTATCAACGATCATATCCCCGTTGTAGTCACCACCTACTGTCGCATCGAGAGACACTTGAATGGTCAGCGAGTCACCCGGAGCAACCGACGCCGCTCCAGCGGTAGAACTATATCCCGAAGGCACTCTCAAACCGGCAACCCCCAGAGGAACCTCACCAATATTTACGATGGTAAACTCACGAGCAACTGATGTGCCCAAGGCCGTCGTGCCGAATTCCACAACCTCCGATTGATCACTGACCAACTGCGGGAAGTCCGTTGTCGCTCCGGCATAAATCTCAATCTCCTGATTTCTCAGCGTGGTGAAACTCAAGATCTCGCCGGGAATTTCTCCAATGGCATTCTCACCGACCGCTCTGAAATAGTAGGTCGTGCCAGCCAGCAGATTACCAATCACGACATCAGCCGCTTCAGCCGTCGTGCCGGCGAAAGGCGTGGCAATTTCCACAACAGGTTTAGCGATACGATAAATTTGACGCAGATCATTGTTCCCCTCTTCGGTGAGCCAAAGTGATCCGGCTCCATCAGCGGCAATCCCAAATGGCGCATCAAACTGCGCCGCTGTCGCAGGATAAAGTGTTCCCGACGGAGAATCGAACAGCCCTTGCTCTCCCGTTCCTGCCGAGGTGATGGTTTCGCCATCTTCCGAAATCCTACGGATCACATGGTTTCCATAATCCGCGACATAAACATCGCTTCCAACCACCGCAACTCCGGTCGGCGAGGAAAACTGGGCCGTCCCTCCGGCTCCGTTCTGGAATCCTTCGGTGCCACTTCCCGAGAGCGTGGAAACCTCGCCCGCTGCCGTGACTTTACGAATGCGGTTGTTTCCAGTGTCAGCGACAAAGACGTCGCCGTCATCATTCACCGCCAAGCCTCTTGGCGAGCTAAACTTCGCAACCGCTCCCGCACCATCTCCGAAGCCCGGGGTTCCACTTCCGGCGAGAGTCGTCACCTCACCGGCTGGGGTGATTTTTCGGATGCTGTGGTTTGCGGTATCAGAAACATACACATTGCCCGCCGCGTCCACGGCCACACCGGTCGGGAAATGAAACTCGGCCGCTGCTCCCGAACCATCTGCGAGTCCCGCTGTCGAGGAACCAGCCAAGCTTGTCACTTCGCCGGTTGCGGTATTGATTTTGCGAATGCGATGATTGAATTCATCTGCGACATAAAGATTACCGACCCCGTCAGCCGCGATTCCTGCAGGCCGATCAAATTGCGCATCCAATCCGGTTCCTTCGGCAAAGCCTTGGTTCGTTCCAGCGAGCGTCGAGACAACTCCGTCCGAGGCAATTTTTCGAATCACATGATTGAGACGATCCGCGATAAAGACATCGCCACCGGACACAGCTACTTCCTGAGGCTGGTTAAACTCGGCATCAAGAGGTGAAGCGGTATCCTCAAAACCAACATTACCATTTCCGGCACGAGTCGAGACCTGCCAGGGAGCACCGAGATCAGCTTCGGTGGAATATTCAAATTGCACCTCAAGCGGACTTCCTTCCGCGTTCACTTCTCCGTTGAGCTGAGCCGTTGTCGTGGTGATGTCTGAAGCATCAGTCGTGGCAACCGTGGCAATCGGGAAGGTAAAGCCGAAGATCTCTCCACTGACAGTCCCCCGTCCGTTGGTTGCGACCGCACGAAAATACACCGTCTCTCCCGGCGTGGCCGGTTGCGGCACTGGGACTCCTATCGAAGTCCCCGGTCCGGAAGCTGCATCAACCGTCACGATCAATTGCTGCGCGCCCGTCATTTCGGGGTTATCGGCATACTCATATACGAGATGCGTCGTACTATTGCGCGGATCGACCACCGCATTGAATTGCGCCGAGGTCGCGGTCACCAGAGATGCTTCTTCAGTAGCCAATACCGGCGCGTCAAAAAGATGAAAACTTTGTCCGCTGCGCTGCGTGCTCTCAGGTGTCACCGGAGGAACGCGGGAAACCCAGCGGAAGTAATAAGTCGTATCCGGAGCAAAGCCATAGGAAGCCACCGTGAATTCCGCGCTTACTTCGGTGACTCCGCCAATGTCAGGCCCCAGTTCAGCCAAGACCAATACCGGATCGACCAAGACGCGCCGCAGGGCATGATTCAAGGTATCCGCCACAATGAGACTCCCCTCTTTTCCGTAGACCAATCCGGCAGGACAATTGAAGAGAGACTCGGTTGGATCTCCATCGACAAATCCCGTCACCTGTGTGGTGCTTCCGTCCACTGTCGTCACCTCACCGGTGAAGGTATTCACCTTACGAATGGCGTGATTGAATTCATCGGAAACGAAGAGGTTGTTTTGCACATCGATGGCTACCGCCGACGGTCCGTGGAATTGAGCCGCGGCTCCGGTTCCGTCTCCGAAGCCCTGCAAGCGTCCCGCCAAGGTTCTCACCAAACCTTCCGGCCCTACCGCGATCTCACTGATAATGTGGTTCCCGCGGTTTACGACAAAGAGAAGATCTTCGATGTCATTAAACACCAAACCGAAGGGCTCGTTGAACTGCGCAGTCAATTTTGTTCCTCCGCTAAAGGACAAGGTCAAGGCCGTGCCCGTGCCTGTTGCCGGATCGCTCAGCAATACGGTCGTGGCATCGATAATTCCCACAATGCTCGTTCCCTCGGCGATATTCACGCCACTCACTCTCATTCCCGCACGCAAGTCTGCCGTGCTTCCGCAGGTCAGCTGGGTGCTCGCATCTGTGGTCTCACAATCAGTCAAAATTGGATCAATAACTCCCGGAGTGCCCGAACCCGCATAGGTGCTCACCGTTCCATCAGGCTCGACCAGACGAACGACATGATTATCGGCATCTGCGACATAGACATTTCCGTCGCCATCAAGAGTGAGCCCGTGAGGATGATCGAACTGCGCATTCAGTCCCGAACCATCGCGATAACCCTCGGCTCCACTTCCGGCCAAGGTCGTCACCGTCCACGGCTGCCCCTCAATCTCCGGACGGGTGATTTTACGAATGCAATGATTGATTGTGTCCGAAACATACACGTTCTGATCCGGCCCCACCGCGACTCCGGCCGGGAAGGCAAACTTCGCCACTGTTCCCGGTCCATTGACCAACCCAAAGCTATTGATGCCTTCCCCATTTCCCGCGATCGTGCTGACAACTCCACCCGGTGTCATCATACGAATACGATGATTCCCGGTGTCGGCGATGAAGAGATTTCCGTCCAGGTCCTGCGCCACTCCACTCACGAAGCCAAACTCGGCAGCCTCACGTGGACCATCGACATAGCCCTCACTCCCTGTTCCGGAAATGGTGCTCGTGGAAGGAACAAAGGCAAAAGTCGGATCATCGGAAATTTCAAAGCTCACTTTCGATCC
>JAKMEV010000227.1:0-3612 GCA_022425785.1 Akkermansiaceae bacterium
GCGCAATGGCCTGAAGAAAACTTCTTATGCGATCTCGACCGACGAGACCCGCTACGTGCTCAACGGAATTTTCACTTCCTTCAAGGAAGGTAAATTGACTCTCGTTGCCACCGATGGTCGGCGCTTGGCGATGGTGGAAAATGACCTGGAATTTCCGTCCAGCCACGAGACCGATTTCATTGTGCCGACCAAGGCGATTCAGGAACTTCAGCGTCACATTGGCACTGAAGGGGACATCATGCTTCGCCTTTCCGACAACCAAGTGTGCTTCGAGGTGGGCAGCTCGATCATCGTGAGCAAGCTCATCGAAGGAAATTACCCGAATTACCGACAGGTCATTCCGGGCGAGTCGAAAGAACGCCTCACGCTGAGCCGCGAGCAACTCCTCGAAACGACCCGCCGGGTTTCTCTCCTTTCTTCTGAAAAGTCCAACTCGGTTAAAATGACCTTCGGATTGAATCAAGTCGATGTCATGGCAAACAGCCCGGACATCGGTGAGGCGAATGAGTCCATCGAGGTGAAGTACGAAGGCAAGGAATTCTCCATCGCTTTCAACCCTGAATTCCTGATGGCCCCCTTGAAGAGCCTCGAAGAAGAATTTGTGCATCTCGATCTGATCGATGAAATGAGCCCTGGGGTTCTTCGCACCGAAGATGCTTTCCTCTACGTGCTCATGCCGATGCGCGTGACTTCGTAAGGGAGTCCTCGCTCTCTCGCTGCTTGGACGGGGTGTCGTTAGGGTTTTCTCATCTCGGTATCCTTCTGGATACTTGGCGAAACGCCACGACTCCTCCTGATGGCACCGGCGCTACGCGCTTTGATAGAGCGAAATGAGGTCAGTAGCCGTTTGCGCAAAGTCTACTTGATCGGACGAAGAGGGTTTCAAAGTCCTCTCTGGTGTTTGGTAAACCGATTCCTCTGAGCCCGGGCAGCGGTAGACGAGGTCGTAGTGATCGAGGAGGATAGACTGGAGGAATTCGGACCAGTTTTCCTGATCGATTAATATGTTCCACTGTTCGATGCGTTCCTTGCCGCGAAGTCGGGCCAGTCCGCTGATGGTGCTTTTCAGGAGTGACTGGTCTTGCACGAAGTGGGCATATTCCCGGGTGAGATGTTTCACTCTTTCCTCGATGGGAAGGTCGAGGAGAATGACGCGAGCCTTGCCGAGTCGTTTCCAAAGTGCGGGCGGACATTGCAGTCTTCCAATTCGGTTGGATTCGGCCTCGGTGAAGACGGGATGCCTGTGGTCGTATTTTTGGAACTCGTGCCAGAGCTCGGATTCGAATCGTTTTTGATTGGGTTGGGCCGAGTCGGGCGAAGTTCCCAGAATGGATCCGCGATGATTGGCAATCCCTTCGAGGTCGAGAATTTGGGCCCCTTGTTTTTTCAACTCGTGCAAAAGAAGAGTTTTTCCGCAGCCGGTGAGGCCTCCAAGAACGATGAGCTCCGGCCCCGGGAGACCGAAGGCGTTTTCCAGATCATCCATGAGCCATTTGCGCCATGATTTGTATCCTTGGTTGAGAATGCGCGCGCGCCACCCGATGGCACGGAAGATGACAGCCATGGAATTGGACCGGAGGTTGCCCCGCCAGCAATAGATGAGTGGAGCAAAGTCCCGGGGGTGATCGGCCAGAGTCGTCGAGAGGTGACGATGAACGTTGGCGGTGATTAGGGTCGCACCGAGTCGTCGTGCTTTGTAGGGGCTTTGGGTGTGAAGCAAGCCAACCTCATGCCGTTCCTCATCGGTGAGGACCGGCAGATTGATCGCGCCGGGGATATGGTCTTCCTCGTATTCCGATGGAGAGCGCACATCGATGATGTCCGGAAAATCCGCGAGGGAAATCGGAAGGTCGACGCGTTCAGGTAGGTCCATGCAAGGTGCTTAGGATTTCAACTCAACAACCAGGCTGATTTCAACCGAGACGCCAAGTGGAAGAGATGAACAGCCTACCGCAGCACGGGAGTGACGACCAGTATCTCCGAAAATTTCGACTAAAAGATCGGAAGCTCCGTTGATGACCTGGGGATGTGCCGTGAAATCGGGCTCGGCATTGACGTAGCCGCTGAGAGACACGATTTGCGCTACTTGGTCGAGCGAGCCAGCCTCGGCCTTGATGACGGCGAGGCGCGTCAGAAGGGCGGTTCGGGCAGCTTCTTGAGCTGTTTTTAGATCACATTCGGTAGGGACTTTGCCGAGAAATTTCCGATCGCCGATGATTGGAAGGCCTCCGGAGATGTGGAGGAGGTTACCGCTGCGGGTGGAATTAAGATAAGAGCCGACGGGAGGGGCGGCGTCGGGAATGATCAGGCCGAGTTCGGCGATTTTTTCTTCAGGTGTCATGGGGGGGAGTTATTTCTTAAATTTGTCGGTAAGGAGACCGATGAAATTTCGTCCGGAATTTGTTAGCGTAGCATTGCGTCCGGTTCCGGTGAGACGTTTTTGGGTGTAGTAGCCGTGACTGGAGCGGGTGCTGCGAACGTAGGTCACAAGCGGCTGTTTCACATCTCGATGGCTGGGGATGATGGAGAGAGGGATGCCTGATCCGGTGAAGGCAATTTCCCAGGATGGACTGGAAGCGTCGTGATCGCCTTTCTTGAGCCATGGGTAGCGCTGGCAGAGGCTGAGATCGGCCTCCCGGGGGACGGCGACCTTGAAGTATGGCGATGCCGAGGCAAGGAAAGTGGGAATGGAGATTTCTGGATTGGCCTTGTGCGAAAGGAAGAGGGAAGACGCATCGATGCCGATGAGATTTCTTCCGTTGTAGTTGCCGTGCGTATTGACCGACCCGACAGCGGCAATGTAGTCATCGTAATGATCCGAAGCCATGAGGTTGACCTCCAGGTGAAGATGGGAGCGCTCTCGGTTGAGGCCTCTTCCGGTGTAGCCCATAATTCCAAGGGTATCTCCGCTGGCGAGGGATTGTCCTTTCTCGACGGTGATTTTGGCGAGATGCGCATAGAGGCTGTAGATTTTTCCGTAGCCGAAGTCGTGTTCCATCACAACATAGATTCCGTAGTTGCTCGCGCCTCTGTTGTGACTGGTATGAACAACAATGCCGTTGGCAATGGTTCGGACTTCATCGAGAGCGGCGTTACTGGAGTCACGTTTGACCGGCTTGATGTCGAGTCCTTCGTGGAACTGGGTTGCCACGATGCCATCGTCCTCGGTCTTCCTTAAAGTACGAACGAAGCCGTATTGCCCGGCGGTCCAAGGCCTGGATGTGACGCCCTCGAAGGTGCGGGGCACCCACATGTAAAAGTCTTCGGGTTTTCCGTCGAAGATGGCGGTGTTGTCAGTTGGGAGACTGAGATTGAGCGGAAGTGGGTCGGCTGCCGCGAGTGAGAGTGAGAGGGCGAGAGTCGCGAGGAACTTCATTTATTTTCGCTGTTTTTCCTTACGGGCTTTAATTTCTGCAGCCCGGGCTTTTTTGTGATTTTCGAGGCGTTCCTTCCACTCTTTACCACTTTCGCCGATGTGCGGAATAATGTAGTCGAAGGAAACGATTTCAGCCTGCTTGATGCCCTGCCAAATGACGAGTTTCCCGTCGGTGACCGGCTTCTCGATAAAGACAGCATCGACAGGCCGCCCATTGAGCATGGCGACGAGCCACT
>JAKMEV010000236.1:0-2673 GCA_022425785.1 Akkermansiaceae bacterium
GACCAAAAACGACGGAATCAAAAGGATTCGGAGCACAACCCTGACAAAGTTGGTAACTTTCCCAAAATAATTTCCATTTTAGCGACACTCAGAATCGCACTTTGACTGCACCACTTTAAGTTAAAAACGGAAAGAAGTGCTGTTTGAGTGCGACAAAAATACAGCTGCCTTGAGAAACCAGCATCCGACCATTCCCATCATTCAAATCTTTATCGAAAATTGAATATGTATTCATAGCTAGTTGACGTTCGGATCACGAGATCTCTACCCTTCGTAACGCCTACTGGCTACTTAATTTGAGGGCTCGTGCCATTCCGCGGTGGCGTAAATTGTGCATGTTTTGAAATGGTTTGGATGATGCCTTTCAAAGGATCAAACAGAATATTTGAGAAGATCGGCGCTGAATTGCTTGGATCAGGGAAAGTTCACTCTCACGCGGAAGAATAGTTTTTCGCTATCGGCATAGGATACGGGGGCCGCGAAACTCGCATGTTCATATCCAGCTGGAGCTGTGGGCAGTCCTTCGAGAACGGTTCCAGCAACACTGGTTGAATCCCAACTCAGAAGATCACTGGAAACCTCCACCACCAGAGTATGGCCATCGACAGAATAGACCTCGTCCACTTGAGTTCCCCCGCTCCTTCTCAGAAAATTGAGTTCCCGCGTCGGTGATCCGGCAAGCATTTTAAAAACCATGCTTCCAGCATCGTCAGCCTGACTTCCGAGCGCGAATTCCAGACCATTCTCGAGGCCGTCACCATCAGGATCAGCACTGACTAAAGCATCAACCCCTGTGAATCCTAAACTTGTGATGTAGGTCTGATAAGGCATCTCTGGCACAAAGACGGAAAAATCCTGCTCTGCCGCTCCGTCATTCCACTGATTGGGCTGACCAAAACTGCTATCCTGGTTATCTGAAGAAGCTCCTGGGGTTGGGCGAACGTCGCTCACGGAACGATCCTGACTTTTACGGAAGAACAGACGGCGACGGGAGGACGAGACACGGTGATTAAGGGCGAGGATCGTTCAGGAACCGAGGGCTGGTCGTGGAGCAATATCTGGGTCGGTGATACGCAGTATCTCGACTACACCAATCCAGAGGTAAACGGCTTTACCGTTGATCCGGGAACAGGTGCGATTTCGGGCTTTGATATTACAAGCGTCCGAACTCATTTTGTGATTAAGAACGTGATGGATGTCATCGTTTACGGTCCCGCTGGAGAAGGGGTTGGATTGGCCGGAGGGATCAGTAACAGCACGATTTGGGAACTCGTCGGAGACCCGAGAACTGATGTGACCCCGCTTCAAGTGGGTGATTCTGTGACCGGGACCGCGGGGATCATTTCGTTGAGACGTTGCAGTTGCGGTAGGCGCTCAGTCGAGTGGAGGAAACTGGTTGGGTGAGGATGCCAGATCGAGGTCCTCGAGGACGACGATGGTTTGAGCATCTTTTCTCGCGGTGTCAGAGAAGTAAAGGGAGAGTCGTGCGGCTCAAGTGATCGTGATGATTGCCAGCTTGTATGTAGATCTGGATTGGGTTGGGATCATTCCATGAACTCTCATTGCTTTGCTTTTCGTCGAATCCCGAGCCTTGCCTATTCATTGGCCTTTCCCATGTTTCAGGCTGCGGCTGCTGCGAAGCAGTCAGATCCGCTAGATGGAGATGTTCATTGGAGACGAGCGAAGGAGTTCGTCACAGAGTTCACTTCAGAGCGTTTGGGCTATTTCGACGAGAAGGGAGCCTGGACCAACCCCCTTTCTCCCCCATGTATTCCGCCCAAATTCGTTCTTCACGGACTTTCCTCCAAAAGCAAATTCCTGGCAGTCAGTCGGGTAGCTACTGATGCCGTCGAGGGGTCATCTGATCGAAATCTTCGCTTGAATGCGAATTTCCCGCCGTTGTCCATGTCTTCGGCCTGCTCAGGCAAGTTGACAAAACTCTTTGAGTTTTTTTTGGGATTGAAGGAGGTGAAAGGAGGCCCCCACATGTTTTGGAGCGATTCCGTAAATCGTGGTTAGGGATTCCAGTAAATGATTGGGACAAGAGGCGGAAACTGAATCATACAGAGCTCCGGGAAGCTCTGAGAGCAGGCCTCTTCAGATTTACGGGTTTCCTTTGATTTTATGAGCATTTTACAAAAATTAATTAATTTCGTTTGACATAATCATGAATTTTTTTAATTTGACAACGGTATGGACCTCAAAAAAACCCTATTATTAGTCGGACTTTCATCTGGATTAGCTCACGCTGACGTTGAAGGTACAGTCTCTGCTTCCTACAGCTCGGAGTATGTTTATCGCGGTGTTAACTTTGGCGACAACCTTACTACCCTCAACATTACCGCCTCAGGAGAAGCCGCTGGTTTGACTTGGCATGCAGGTCTCCTCCATGGAAACAGCGAACTCGGCGAGTCATTGGATGGTCTCAGCGGCGCTCTCAACTTGGATCCCTTTGGCCAGTTCGCAATCGGGGATATTACTATTCAAGAAACGCGTATGACCCTCGGTGTCTCCAAGTCGCTCACTGATTCTGTCTCCGTGAATGCGGGGATGATCGTCACAAGCTACGATGTAGCAGATTCAGACCGTCGTGAGATTTATGTCGGAGCTTCCACACAGGTCGCAGGAATTGATCTGAGCGGAACTGTTTTCTTTAACGATTCTAGTGTATAC
>JAKMEV010000239.1:0-4910 GCA_022425785.1 Akkermansiaceae bacterium
CCCCGAGGAAGGGTGGGATGAGGATATTAGCCCGATTTTGGAGATGATTGAAAATGCCAACGGAACCCTTCTTCCTTCCCCGGGTAATTATGTTGAGCCCGTTGATCCCGAGAATTTGCCCAGTTGGGATGGTCCGTCGATTCCAGAGACAAATCGGGCTCCAATTGCCCCAGAAACCTTGCCGGATGGGGGTGAGTAAGCTAATCAGCTCGGGTTCAAATTAGATGAGTTCCTTCCAAAGACGACAAGAAGGTGAAACGGTAGGAGGATACCGTCTCGTGAAACTTGTCAGCGAAGGTCAGTTGACTCGCTTGTGGCAAGCGGAGCAGGTGTCGATGGACCGCACCGTGATGCTGGAAATGCTCAAACAGGAAGCGGCCATGGATCCCTCATGGATTGAGGCTTTTCTCGCGGATGTGCGGGCGAAGGCTTTGGTAAAGCACCCCGGAATTGGGGCTGTTTACGAGGCCGTTTGCAATGATGATGCGAGCTATTTTGCCCGGGAGCGTCTGGAAGGAGCGGATTTGGAAGAACTCCATGATCAGGGCAAGCAATATAAGCCCGTGGAGGTGGTGATCCTTCTGGATCAGATTGCCACTGCGATGCGTCATCTTGAAGCGATGGGAATGGCTTCGGTGGAGATGGGGCTGCATCACATCATTATCGATGAGGAAAATAAGGTCCGCATGATGAACCTCGCGGTCGATGGGAAGCCCGAGGTAATCTTGGGAACCAAGGCCAAGCAACTGTTGGGCGTGGCTTTTGATGAAATGTTGGTTCGCGGAGAGCCCGGAGCGGTTCGGGTGAATTCCTTGTTGGGATTTATGGCTGATTTGGAGCGAGAGCATCCTTTATCTTGGCGGCAGATTCAGGAGTTGTCCCAGCAGGTGCGCGGGCAATTGGAGGGGACGGATGAATCGGGGCAAGAGGCCCAAGCTTCGATGACCCAGCCTGTGGAGGTTGCACCTGTGCCAAGCTCCAACCGTTTAGCGACCGTTGCGGCGTTCGTTGCCGGGATTTTGGTTTTTGGGGCATTAATTTACTTCATTACACAGGGCGCGGGCAAAATTACTCCGGATACCAACGATTCGACCAATGGAGCCGGTCCAGTTTGGATTTCCATCCCCATCGGTCAGGTGGAGATTCACGGGGGGCGGACGGTGAATTTGGAAAAGGGGATTTCGATGAGTAAGACGGAAGTTACTCTGTCGCAATACGCGCGATTCCTCGATGAGTTGGAAATCGGAGGCCCGGCGGTGGCACGGAGTTACGATCACTCGGATCAACCGGTCGAGAAGTTTGGTCATTTCCCGGATGATTGGGACAATTTGTGGGAAGCAGCCCAAAAGGGAGGAGAGTGGAACGGGCGTCGGGTCTTTGCCCAGTGCCCGGTTGTGGGGATTGATTGGTGGGATGCCTGGGCCTATTGCCAGTGGGAGGGCTCTCGACTTCCTGCGATGGACGAATGGGCGGCGGCGGCTCATTATCAGGGCGCTCCAGAGAAAATTTCGGACTGGGGCCCGGCGAATCTGTCTCCAGATGACCTAACTGGTGTCGGTTTGGTGGGAATGGCTGGGAACGTCCGGGAATGGACGTGTGACCTAGAATTGAACCCGGCATTTCAGCTCAGTCCGAAGAAGCCGGTGGCCGCCGGAGGCTCGTTTAAAAACCGAGGTCAGGGAGTGGCCAGCCGTGAATGGTTGGAGGACCGAAACGTTCGTCGACCCGATCTGGGATTCCGGACGGCGCATTAGAAAATTGTGAATAATCTAATTTTCTGCTCGGAAATTGGCCGAAAATTCGGATGACTAAACTATCCTGAATCCTTGTAACCACGGGCAAAAATGGACTTTGTGAAATTTTTCACAAATTCGACTTGAATGAGGTCAAGCTCATAGATAGACCCCTCGCGTGTCCCGGAATCGGGACGGATTCCGATGCAAGGTTTTCTCCGTATATTTCTAGCCGCAGTTGTGGTTTTATTCGCAACGGCATCTTCGGCTTTCGCGGCTGGAGGGCATAAGATGCCTCTCAATGCAGAATCTGTCACCGACAGTTTTCTCGGTATCTTCACCAACTCGTCGATCATGGTGTGGTTTTCCACCCTCCTGATCGTTCTCTTTTGCCGGGCTGCCGCGGGCAAGATCGCCATGGTTCCTGCTGGATTCCAAAACTTTGCCGAGTGGCTGATTGAAGGCCTCTATAATTTTTTCGGAAGCCTTTTGGGAGATCACTTGGTTAAAAAAACCTTCTGGTTCTTTGGAGGCACTTTCCTTTTTATCCTAGTTAATAACTGGCTCGCGTTGATGCCGGGTGTTGGAACTTTGGGTTGGGATATCAAATATGATGGTGGTGGAAGCCACTATCTTCCTTTGCTCCGCGGCGGCAATGCCGACCTCAATATGACTTCTGCGATGGCTGTCACCTTCATGGCCGTTTGGACTTTCTGGGCCTATCAGGAAAACGGAGTCAAAGGATTCGTGGCACATATTTTCGCCCCCAAAGGGAAATTCCAGGGCATCATGATGAAGATCATGGTCGTGGTATTCTTCATGGTGGGAATTCTGGAAGTCATCTCTATCCTGATTCGCCCGATTGCGCTGAGCTTCCGACTCTTCGGTAACATCTATGGCGGTGAGCAGACTCTTGAGAAGCTCATGATGCTCGTGCCTGAGAACCTGGCTTTCCTTCCCGCTCTTCCTTTCTGCTTCATGGAGATCCTCGTGGGTCTCATTCAAGCTCTCGTTTTCTCGCTCCTTGCTGCCATTTTCCTAAATCTTATTTGCGATCACGGCGACGAAGAGCATCACTAAAAATTTCGCCGGTCGGACCATGGGCAAACCGTGGCGGCTGGAGTTAAAAACAAAAACCAAAACAAAACAACCAAGACAATGTTTACTGAATTATTCGCAATGTTCTCACTTCTTGCTGAGATCGACCTCAAGTCTGTTCACGTCGGCCTCGCAGCTGTCGGTGGTGGAATCGGCATCGGCTTTCTGGGCCGTGGAGCCGCTGAAGCAACTGGACGTAATCCAGGGGCCGCTACTCCGATCCTCGTGATCTCGATTATTCTTGCAGCTCTTATTGAGGGTATCTTCATCCTCTCGGCCTTCGCCGTTTAAGTGTTTTTACCGCGCTTCCTGCGGGAAGCGCGGACCTTTTCCTGATTCTTTTCCCAACTACACCACCACCAAGTCACATGTTCACACTTCTCGCAGAAGCCGGAGGCCTCGCTGACACCGCAAAAGAGATCGGCCGGACTTTCGGTTGGAAAGCGCCTTTGTTCATCGCACAGGTAGTTAATTTTGCCCTGGTGCTGTATGTCCTCAAGAGATTTGCCTTTGGCCCGATCCAAGAGATCCTTGAAAAGCGGAAGAATCGCATTGCCGATGGTGAAGCCAAGCTCGCAGAGATCGAGCAGAAGCTTGCTGACAGCGAACAAGAAAAGGCCGCTCTCCTAGAAGCGGCCAACGAGGACGCAAAGCGCCTTGTAGATGAAGCCAAAGAGAGCGCTGCCGCCCTTGCAGAGAAAAAATCCCAGGAGGCGGTTGCCCAAGCTCAAAATATTCTCGCCAAAGCTGAGGAAGCATCCAAAGCCGAAGCCGCCGCACTCAAAGCGGAGATCAAAAAGGAATTCGGCCGTCTCGTCGTTGAAACTACCACGCAAGTCACCGGTAAGACCCTCAATGCTACCGACCAGAAGCGCATCAATAAAGAAGCGCTCTCCAGCTTGTAAAATCCATTTCGTCAATTTTTAACATCCGATGAAAGCTTCCAAAGTCGCCCAGAGCACCGCTCGCCGGATTTTCCGCCTTTGCCAAAAGGACGGTAAAATCAACACGCGGAAGTTGAAGCCCATCATCAAGAGAATCGGCGATGAGAAGCCCCGTGACTATCGCGGTATTCTTGTTTCTCTTCGTCGTCTCGTTCAGGCCGAACTGATCAAAAAGCAGGTCACCGTGGAAAGCGCGGCCAAGCTCGATGAAACAACTCTCGGTAAAGTCCAAACCTCTCTTTGTAAAGAATACGGCGAGGGACTGACATTCAAATTCAAAGTCGACCCCGAACTCCTCGGTGGTCTTCGCATCCGCGTCGGAAACGACGTTTACGATGGCTCGGTTAAGGCCCGCCTCGAAACTCTCGCAAATTCATTTTAATAATCTCCTTCACCCACTCTCTAACCCTTTAAAGTCATGAGCAGCATTCTCCAAGAACTGGAAGCCCAAATCGCGAACGTCAAAACGTCCGTCAAGAAGACCAACATCGGTATCGTCCGTGAAACTGGTGACGGTGTCGCCAAAGTGGAAGGACTCAGTTCCGCACAGTTGAACGAAATGATTGAATTCCCCGGCGGCCTGATGGGCCTCGCCCTGAACCTTGAGGAAGGCGAAGTGGGGGTTGTATTCCTCGGTGACGGTAAGCACATCACCGAGGGGATGGAGTGTAAGACGACTGGTCAGCTTCTTTCGATTCCCGTTGGCGAATCATTTCTCGGTCGTGTTGTTGACACCCTTGCTCGTCCGATCGACGGCAAAGGGGAGATTGCTTCGGAAACCGAATATCCTGTTGAGAAGATTGCCCCGGGCATTATTAAGCGTGAGTCCGTTTCGGTTCCGCTTCAGACCGGTATTGCTTCCATTGACGCCATGATCCCCATCGGCCGTGGTCAGCGTGAACTTATCATTGGTGACCGCTCCACCGGCAAGACGACCATTGCGATCGACACTATTATCTCGCAGTCCAATCAGAACAAGGCCGCTGCTGAAGGTCGCCTTAAAGACCACAAGCCAGTTTATTGTGTCTATGTTGCGATCGGCCAGAAGCAGTCAAACGTCGCCCGGACCGTTTCCATTCTCGAAGAAGCCGGCGCTCTCGACAACACCATCATCGTTGCAGCTTCCGCTTCGGAC
>JAKMEV010000254.1:0-13536 GCA_022425785.1 Akkermansiaceae bacterium
GTTGCATCGCCTCACTTTGGCTCTCGGTAGTCAACACCGCTAGGGCCTGCTCGGGTTGATCCATGCGCCCGGCGGCATTAAGCCGCGGCCCGATTCGGAACCCAATATCCGCACTACTCAACCGCCCCATGACTCCGGTCAGCTTCAGCAGAGCCTGCATTCCCGGCCGGTGGGTTTTTTCTAACAAACGTAATCCATGGCGAACCAACAAACGATTTTCGTCAACCAGGGGAACAATGTCTGAAATCGTGGCCACCGCCACCAAATCGAGGACTTGTTTTAAATCAAAATCCGGAAGAGGCCTTTGTTTCAACAGCGCATGAGCCAGCTTAAAAACGACTCCGGCCGCACAAAGGTATTCCCGCTTATCCTCCACTGATTTGGGATTCACCAATGCGACACAATTCGGACGACCGACCGTCCCCATCTCATGGTGATCCACCACGACAGTTTCGACCCCCTTTTTCGCCAGCCCATCAATGGCATCGTTCGATACCGTGCCGCAATCAACACTGATCAACAAACTCACCGTGGGATTCTCCCGGAGGCAGCGCGCCACGCCCCCATCGCTCAAGCCATATCCCTCGCCACTGCGATGCGGCACAAAACAACTCGGGCTCAATCCATAAGCCTGAAGCACCGAACTCAAAACCGCAATCGAACTCACACCATCAACATCATAGTCGCCGTAAATGCAAACTTCCTCACCGGCATCGACAGCCAACAAAACCCGCTCAACAGCGAGATCCATTTCAGCAATCTCAAAGGGATCGGAAAGCTGCGCCAACTTCGGCCTAAGAAATCTCTCAACCGATTCCACCTCGACACCCCGTTGCGCCAAAAGACGCCCGAGAATTTTTGGCATACCGTCCGGCACGAGACTTTCCCAGTCGTCCGGAGCTTCGCGGAGAATCCACTCCACCTTGTGATCCTGTTTGCTCACAGAATTTTAGTGTATTGAGCCGTGAGAGATCCCCTTGGAAAAGGAAACCCGCCCCACGACTACTGTTCGCCACGGAGAGCCTCCGTGATCTGCTTGAGGCTCGGCAGTTTCACTTTCCCTTCGGGATCAGCAACAGTGAATACCACGCGGGAAGTCTTACTATGAGCCAGCACATTCATAAGGTAGCGACCGGGTTTCAAAACCTTCTTGTCCAGCGTCGCGTTCAGTTTCACCTGATCAGCTTTCTGGGCAAACATCGCAGCGGGAGTGGTCCCATTGGCAACGGTCCCGTCTTCTTCGCGACGAAAAGCATTTACGATCAGCAAATCAGACTGCTTCTCGATTTTAAGAAGAGCATGAGTCTTGATCGGCTTGGCGACCACCGCAAAGAGGTCGCCTTTCTTCTGCATCTTGGCCTCCTGGCCACCCACGGTAACCTTAAAAGGATAGATCCCGACGGTGTCCAGTGGTTCCTGCGCTGCAGCCCATCCGCTGAGCAAGCCCAGCATCAGCAGCAGCTGAATCACGTGTGAATACGATTTCATGGGTAACCAATGACACGCTCCCCTCCGACCTGCAAGCGAAAGCCGAATTCCGGTCAATTCTCAGTGCGATCTTTCAAGCACCGGTAACAAGACCAGTGCTTTTTTATGCCCCACGTTTTACCAACCGGAACTCCGTGTTCCAATCGCTTGGCGCTCTCTCCGCCAGGAAGCAGCGTTGGATAAAGAAAAATCCCACACTGCTATTCCCCTTGCTTCACTATCGACTTAGAACCCTAGCTTTTGTTCCAGTTCACTTCGACCTCCAACTCGTTGCCGCCGCGGTCCTCGTATTTCAAATGCCCGTGCTTCACCCCGTATTCGTAGACTTCTTTGGTCACTTTAACATCAAAGCAACAATACTCGGCAATATTCATCATGTGCTCGATGTCGCCGGTCTTTTTGTATTTTTGCCACCACTTCAGCGCTTCTAATCCATCTGCCGTCTTCTTCGCCTTGAGCGTGGCCGACGCAATGGCGTCCAACTTGAGTCGATGTCCCAACACCTCCTCGACATCAATCAACATGTCGCAGTTGACCGTCTGGTCGACCAAATCGTAAAGCGTGTAGGCTTGTAAAACGCCATAATCAAAACCGATATGATTATAGCCCACCACCAGGTCGGCCTTAATCAATTGATTCACCAGATCCTCTGCCTGATCCTCACCAAAAATATGATACTGCCCGGTTTCCGTGGAATACGTCACTCCAACCGACATTCCCATCTTGTCCTTATTGGACGCTCCTCCCACGTCGGTAAAACTCCGCTGCGTCTCAAGGTCAAAGTATACGATTCCAGGCACGGATGAGTCTTACGAAATGCCCCGCCCCACCGCAAGAGCGCGACCCTGGTAAAATTAGCGAGACTCCATCTGCCGCATGATTTCCTCATGCATCGGTTTGGTTTCCGGCCAAAGCAGAATGGAAATTGCGACAAATATCGTTCCAAAGAGAAGAAAGAACGCCAGGATCTTCTTTGGCGACGGTTTTTCACCGTCCACCAAGTGACCCAGCGGAAAATCCCACAAGGGCGCGCCCTTTTTACGCCCCATCCAAAGTGCAACAAGATGGCCAATAGGCAAAAGAATCGGATGCCCCATCCCCATTCCCAGGACCCACACTCTCAAAGACCGGATCACGGAGGCTCCCGTCGAGAGTAATCCCCCGTCCGGTCGGGTCACTCGAAGTGACATCAGCCACTTCCCTGGCGTGTGCCCGAGGGCTCCGATCAGCGCACCCTCCATGATCACCAGAGGAAGCATCATCAGAAAAACCCTCCCCATCGATGGCTCTGCTTCCGGATCAGGGAGGATCGACAATCCTCCCGCCCGAAAAATAGCAAAAAGGATGAGGTGATAGAGCATGTAGTCAAACCACCTCGCCCCAAAGCGCCTCCAGTACAAGAATGGTGGCTTCTCCTTCAACTCCTCTGGAATCGGCGGCGGCTCGAGTTTCTTCTCAAACTCACTCTGTAACACCGCAACCTCCCCTGCGGAAATCCAGCCATCTGCCCCCTCGTGCCAAATCCTCCGATCCGACGAAACCTCGCCCTTACGGATCAATTCGCGGATTTCATAATCCTCCAAGGGACCGCTCTTTTCGCCATTCTCAATTAACCAAAACTGCATCGATCAATTCTACAAGTTACGGAGTGATTTAGCCGGATCACGGAAGGCTGCCATCAGGGCCGGAATCAAGGCCGCCACCAAACAGAGGACCACCGCCACGAGACAAATCACCACAAGTTGCTCAGGAACAATCTCAGCCGGTAATTCGCTCATGCCATGAAAGCCCGGGGGAAAGGGATCCACTCCGAATTTTCGCAGGAAGGACACAATATATTCACGATAATGAATCGCCGTCAGCCCCATGCCCAACCCCAGCAAGGCGCCGCCAATGCCCACAATCAGACCCTGGTATAGGAATACCCGCACGATTTGCGAAGAAGAAGCCCCGAGAGCCTTCATCACTCCGATCTCCTGACGCTTTTGCACCGTCACGGTATACATCACCGCCATGATACTAAAAGCCGAGAGCACCGTGATGAACGATAGCGCAAAACTCATCATGATTTTCTCCGTCTTCACCAGCTGGAATTGCTGGGCGTGCGTTTCCATCCAACTCCGAACAATCCACTCCGGTCCCAGTTTTTTTTCAAGATCAGCCGTAACATTCCCCGCAGTGTATGGATCATCACACAATACTCCGATCGATTCTGAAACACCCTCCAGCCCCTTTAATTCCATCCCGATCACGAGAGGGATAAACAACTCCGGTCCCACCGCTCTCTTGGTATCGCCATAGACGCCATAAATCGTCAGTTCCTTCGGCAGGACAAATTTCTCCACACTGCGAAAAGCCTCCACGTCCGCTTTCTCGGTGTCCAATTCCCGCAAGGCCGCCAAGCGGGCCAACAAATCATCCTTCGCCCCGACGGGATACGTCTCCGTGCCATCGTCGCGACGCGTCGCCGAATCAAAAACATCGAGAATCTCACCAATCATTCGTGTCTCCACCTGACGCATCGGTTGGCCACCTCCCTCTTCAATTGGATACAATACCTGCAGAACGCGATAGGCTTCCGTCACCGCATCTGATTTCGCAACTTCCCGATCATCTTTCGTTTCAAAAAGCGCTTTCACCCTTCCCTCGAAATCAGTGAAGATCTCAGGATAAAGTTCCCAGGCCTTTTCCTTGGGCACATCGTAAACCTTCATTACCGCGTCCAAATTACTCGCCGCCAGCACTCTTACCGTGTCACCAACCTGCAACCCCAGGCCTTCCGCCAATTGACGCGAAACAACGCAGCGATCATCCAAACCCATGTCAGCCTGACTACTGGGATACCCTTCCCGGTCCAACAGGCCATCGATCTCTTTCACCTTCCCCTCGTTCTCCGTATTGAAGGCCCGAAATCCCACCGGGCGACGCCACATCGGCGTATCCAGCAAAACATAGCCCTCCACGACTGCGTAGGCGCTTTTCAGACCCGTTTCCTTTGCCAGCCCCTCCTCCATTTCCTGCCAGTTTTCGATTCCCCCCAACGCAGAACTCACCGTGATATGCGGAGAATACCCCAAAAGGATCTCCTTCAGGTTCCGCTCAAACCCCGCGTGTACTGAGAGAACGACAATCAACACCATCACGCCAAAAGCAACCCCGAGCAGCGAGATTAAGGTGATGATCGATACAAAAGTGCGCAGAGGATTGAGATACCTCAGCGCGAGAGTCCAACTAAACGATTTCAAGACGGGCGAGTTCTACCTCTCCAAAGCGTCTCCCTCAACCAAGCTTTTCACGTATTTCTCTCATTTCGCGGTTTTCAAATCTGCGGAAGACTCCAAACTTCCACCATGATTAAGTTTCTCCACACCCGCATCCGCGTTTCCGACCCCGCCGCGTCCATCGCCTTCTACCAAAAAGTCGGCTTTGAACTCGGCGAGCAGAAGAAATCCCCCCAGGGCAACGAACTCGCCTTCATGAACCTCCCCGGCAACGAGCACTTCCTCGAACTGACCTACTCGCCCGACTATAAAGTCGAATTTCCCGAGGACCTCATGCACACCTGCGTCGGCGTCCCAGACATCATCGCCTACTGCGATCAGCTCGAAAACGACGGCATCGAAATCTGGCCCGGCGGCTGGCGCGAAAAATTCTCTTCCGGCGAGCGTAAGATGGCCTTCATCACCGATCCCGACGGCTACGAAGTCGAGATCCTCGAAAAGTAGTCCTTTTCCATGCAACTCCTGATCGACAACTCCAACACCCGCACCAAGTTTGCCTTGGCCGATGGTGCCGCTCTCTCGGAGTGGCGAACCATCATTCCCACCGCGGAACTCAGCCCGGAATCGATCAGCAAGGCCTTGGACGGCATCGCCTTCACCCATGCCACGATCTGCTCCGTGGTTCCCGATGCTTCCGAACTCCTCGCCGCCTCACTTGGCGAAATCCCCCTACATCGCATTTCCCACCAATCGGATCTCCCCATCGCCATCAACTATCCCAACCCCGCCCAAATTGGAGCCGACCGCCTCGCCAACTCCGTCGCGGCCGCCGACCAACACGGTTCACCCGCCATCGTGATCGACTTTGGGACTGCGGTCACTTTCGACGTGATCGACGAATCCGGAGCCTACTGCGGCGGCGCCATCGCCCCGGGAACCGCTTCCCTGAGGGATTACCTTCACCGCCGCACCGCTCTTCTTCCCTCGATCCAACTCGAAGAGCCCACTTCCGCCATCGGCAAAAGCACCGAGGATGCCATGCAAATTGGCGCCGTCATCGGCTATCGAGGCCTCATTCGTGAAATCCTCGAGGAAATGCGTCAGGAACTAGGCGGAGAACCCTACATCATCGCCACCGGAGGCGATTCCCCATTGATCAGCAGCGGCTTAAAAGAGATAAGAATCCTGTCCCCTGACCTCACACTCCATGGAATTCGCCTGATTGGGCAAAGAAATCACGATTTTTAAAAACAAGCGTTTCCCCTTTCGTTCCGATCCTCTAATTTTTCCGAGATGAGTGACGTCCCTCTTGGAATTGGAATCGATTTTGGCGGAACTTCGGTGAAAACCGGAGTCCTTTACCGTGGCAATGTCATTGAGGAAGCTCCCAGGATCGACACCCAGAAATTCGAAGAGGCCGCACCCTTGATCGAGGAGATTGCCAGGCTCGTCAAAGAACTCCGCACCCGTCACCCCAAAATCGAAGCGGTCGGCGTCGGAATGCCCGGCTTCGTCGACTTCCCCACCGGCATGGTCCACAATCTGACCAACGTCAAAGGATGGAAGCGCATTTTTCTCAAGAAAGAACTCAGCGAGCGCATCAATCTCCCCGTCACCGTGGAAAATGACGCCAATTGCATGGCCTACGCCGAATGGAAGCGCGGGTCCGGACGTGGCCTCAATCACCTCGTCGCACTCACCCTCGGCACCGGAGTCGGAGGAGGATTTGTCGTTGATGGCCGCATGGTCCGCGGAGCCAACTTCGTCGCCGGCGAACTCGGCCAAACTTCCATCGACTACCAAGGACCCGACGGAACCTACGGCAACCGCGGCGCACTCGAAGACTATATCGGGAACCAACAAATCACCGACATGGCCAAGACCGCCTATGAAGCCGCCGGAAATCCCCAGTCCGACGAAGACTGCTCTCCGGCTCATCTGGCCAAAGTTGCCGAAGGCGGCGACAAAGTTGCCCTGGAAATCTGGGACCGGGTCGCCAAAAAACTCTCCACTGCCCTCATGAACTGCTGCTGGCTCCTCAACCCGGAAGCCATCATCATCGGCGGCGGCGTCGCCAAGGCCGGATCACTCCTCTTTGGACCGCTCGACGACTATCTTCGCAACCAACTGAGCCCCGCCTTCAAGCAAAACCTCCGCATCCTCCCCGCCCGCTTCGGCAACGAAGCCGGAATCGTAGGGGCCGCGACTCTTGCGCTCGAAGAAGCCGGCTTTGACGTCGACGACCATTAGACGTCCAACTCGACCCAACTCCGGCAGCCGCCGTATTTTTTGGTGTATTCGAAGCGGATCGGCTCGTCGAGTTTCTCGACCGTCACGTAAGCCACATGAATGCTGCCCGAGGCCATTCCCTTGCCTTCCCAGAAAAAGCGATCGCGAATGACATCCTCTTTCCAGATGTGCTGGTCCGACAACTTCGCCACTTCCTCCCAGTTCGTCAACGTCACCGCTTTCGTCACCTTCACGCGGCTCGTGATCACCACTTCCTCGCCAATTTCCCATTCCGGCTTCGCCGTCACCCCGGGCACGGTGACAAATTCACCCTGCGCGTGAAATCTCGTCGGAAACAAAACAAACTCCTCATGCGCAAAAGAAAACCCCTCGCGCCCCTCATGAATGCCCCCTTTTCGCAAAATCACCGACTGGCGCCCGCCCTCCAGGGCCTCACAAATCACGTCCCATTCCTTAAAAGCAATCACACCGCTTGATAATTCCCCCACGCGGGAATTCAAATCTCATCTTTCAAAATCCCCAATTCCCCTTCACTCTCTGCCCGTGGCCAACAACACCACCTCTTTTCTTCCTCTCGGCGACCTCACTCTCCGCGAAGGCGGACGCATTCCCGGAGCACAACTCGCCTACTCCACCTGGGGCACCCTCAACGAAGACCGATCCAACGCTATTCTCCTTAACCACGCGCTCTCGGGAACCCATCACGCCTCCGGCACCCACCCCCACCCACCGGAAGGGGTCGATCTCTGGACCGAAGAAATCCACCCCGGTTGGTGGTCGTCCCTCATCGGCCCCGGCAAGGCCATCGATACCGACCGCTTCTTCGTCATCTGCGCCAACTACCTCGGCGGCTGCTACGGCTCCACCGGTCCGGCTTCCATCAATCCCGAAACCGGCAAGCCCTTTGGCTCGACCTTTCCCCACCTCAACGCCTCCGATCTCGTCGACGCCCAGATTCCTCTCCTCGATCACTTCGGCATCAAGCAACTCCACACTGCCATCGGCCCATCAGTCGGCGGCCTGCTTACCCTCACTCTGGCCACCCGCCATCCCGAGCGCGTCAAGAACGTCATCCCCATCGCGAGCGGATTCAAAACCACCGTTCTGAACCGCCTCATTCTCTTCGAGCAGATTCTCGCCATCGAAAACGACAGTCACTTCAAAGGCGGTGACTACTACGACAGCGAAGATCCCCGCATCGGCCTCGCCCTCGCTCGCATGATTTCCCACAAGACCTTCGTCCACCTCGACACCTTCGAGCGCCGTGCTCGACGCGATCTTGTCCAGGAAGAAGAAATGCTCTCCTGGTTCCAGGTTCGCGACACCTTCCAGAGCTACATGCTTCACCAGGGAAAAAAATTCACCGAACGCTTCGACGCCAACACCTACCTCCGCATCATCGATATGTGGTCGCGTTACAGTGCCGTCATCGAAGGCGAAGCCGAATCGCACGGAGAACTCTTCGCCCGCTGCAAAGCCGCCGGGCACAAATTCCTCGTCTTCTCCATCGACTCCGACTTCTGCTTCTACCCCGAGGAACAAGCAGAACTCGTCGGCCACCTCGAACAAGCCGGCGTCTCCACCGTCCACATCACCGTGCACTCCGCCAAAGGCCACGACTCCTTCCTCCTCGAGCCCCACCTCTACACTCCCCACATCCGGGAGATCCTCGCCTAGGGAATGTAGCCGAGATTTTCAGCTTTGGTGCGCATCCCCTGCTCCGGCGGCATCAAAAGAAAAACTTCCGACTCCATTCACGGCCCCTACAAGGCCGGCAACGAGGCCGCCGCAATAGCCTGACCATGACGCTTCATCGTTTCATCCGGCGTCACGAAGGAAATCTGCTCATGCAAATTCGGATAATGTTCCGCCATCGTTTCAGCCGCTTTATCGAGAATAATCTGCCCTCCCTCTCCTGAGGTCACACGCCCCAAGATAAGAAGATTACGAATCTCATAAAAGCGCGAGTAGTGTTTGATCGAATGGCCCAAATCACTTCCGATGTTTGAAAAGATGGTGGCCGCTTTTTCATCACCCGTCTTCATCAAATTCTGCACCTCAATCAACTGCTCGGGGAATGGCATCTCTCCATAGTCGATTCCCAAATCCTTGGCATGACGCGCCACCGCTTGCTGGGAAAAATACTGCACGCCACAGCCCCTATCTCCCGACCATTCATCGACCGCTGCGTTCGGATCATCATCCACCGGAGCGAAAGCCAATTCGTTGATTCCAGGTGTCAGTTGTCCTTGCGGATCACAATACCCCACCGCCATCGAGGTCCCCATCGCGATTCCCAACACGGAATCGATATTGAAATTCATCGCCGCGGCCAAGGCCGTCACGTCGCCGTCATTGATCACTTCGAAAGGCACATTCTCCCATTCTTTTTGCAGATTGAGAAACATCGGACGCACTTCCTTTTCGTAGCGCTCTTCATCAGTCACCCCGCGAAAAAGTGACGCCACCCGCACCACGTTGTTCATGTAGTTCCCAGCTGCCGAGCCGCCAATGGCATCCACCTGCGGCAAATGCTCTGCCGCCCGCTTCAGCGAATGACGAATCCCTTCCAAATGATAATTCGGATCCGCTTCGAAATAAGGATCCCAGGGAACCTCTTCCGAGAAAACAACCTTCCCGTCGATGACCGCCGCCGTCTTGCGATCCGACCCGCCCAAATCAAAACCAATCCGGCAGCCAGCGAGGTGACGCCCCAGAGGGTTCGCCTTCGATTTGGGCTCGGGAAGAGAATCCGCCGTTTCATGATGATGAAAACTCAGCGGCTCACCGCACAGTTTAGGCCCCATGAAATCCGCATCAAAATGCCGTTCACCTGTCGCCGAATACAGCGCGGAAAGAAAGTTCACCAATTCAGCATCCCCATAAAGGTGCACCCGGGAGCCACCTTTCAACCAAAACAAGGTCTTTAAAGCCCGACCGAGATACTTTTCATTCTCAGCCCGCATTGCTCCCTCGTGAGGAAGAAGCGGAAAGGAATAGTGAAAGCACGTTCCATCTTCCCGCCCCAAGGCCAGAATCCCGCGCGTTCCACCGGGGTGTTCTTCCGCCCTTTTCTCAAAATCCGCATCCCATAGGTGTGTAGGTATCAGCCCGCTCATGTTTCCCGCGCAATTTAGAAAATGATCCAGCATCGAAAAAGTAAATATTTTAAAATAACGATCTTTTTCGATTCACGCACTCGCTTCCGGCAGCAAGCGACGCAGGAATTCAATCACCTCATTCTTCTGATGCAGCCACTCATCCAGCCTTAACGGCACCTGCCACTTGTCATGACCAAAAAAACTTTCTCCCAAAAGAAGAGGAAATGAAAGCTCCCGAAATCAAGCGATCCCAAAACGCCCTTTTACCTCACCTTCAACAAACATGCCCTCGTCCAGATTAACCGCCCGCGCGATCACTTCCGCCCCCTCAACATCCACCAACCAAGGCTTGCTTCCCTTCATAAAGGAACCGGTATTGATGGCGACATGTTCACCATCCTCCCAAATCCCCGCGCGATGAAAATGACCGCACACCAAAACTTTCGCGCCTTCACCAGACTTCTTGAGAAACTTCAGCCCTTCCTTTCCCATCGTTCGCCACACCCGAATCATTTCAAAAGTCCGACTCGGTGGCCAAAGCGCGGTCGCGAAAAAGTTAAACGGCACCGGTAACTTCGGCAGCTTCCTTGGCCGAATGGTAACGGCAATTTCACACGCCCGATCCGAACAAGCCTGCGCCAAGTGCGATTGCGGTTCGAAGCGATCCACGATCTCGCGAATCTCCTCTCGGTAATACCCAAA
The DNA here is from genome assembly GCA_022425785.1 of Akkermansiaceae bacterium. Lineage (GTDB taxonomy): Bacteria > Verrucomicrobiota > Verrucomicrobiia > Verrucomicrobiales > Akkermansiaceae > SW10. The sequence continues at coordinate 10,763 of JAKMEV010000254.1, forward strand.
CTCCCGTGACCACGGCGTGGCCTCATCGTAAACGGCATCGCCATGCGTCACGAGCACCACTCGATCCGCACACCACGCCACACCCTGCGGCGTTCCCGGGTCGTGATTTCCCCGCAAAATCTCCACCGAAAGATTCCGGTCATGAACCATCTTCTTTAGCTGGGCAAAAAGAATCCCGGCATTCGTAACTCGCTCTCCCGCGATGCGCTCCTGCCAAACATCCCCCGCTAAGATCAAATGATCCACACCTTCCAACAGAGGCTCCAGCATTTCACAGTCCTCAATCCGGGACGCCGAATGCCCCAGATGTAAATCCGATAAAATCCGCGTCCTCACGATCCCGGTTCGCGCTGGCGAACCGCCTCATACAAACACACGCCGCTTGCCACGCTGACATTCAAACAATCCACTTTTCCCTTCATGGGAAACTGAATTAAAAAATCACATTCCTCCTCGGTCAGCCGGCGCATCCCTTCTCCTTCTCTCCCCATCACGATCGCGGTCGGTCCTTTCAAGTCGGTTTCATATAAGGACTGCGTAGCGCAGTCCGATGTCCCCACGAGCCAAATCCCCCGTTCTTTTAAATCCCGCATCGTCCGCGCCAGATTCGTCACTTTCACAAAAGGCACACTTTCCCAAGCGCCAACCGAAACCCGTCGCACCGTATCGGTCAGGCCCACCGCCTTATCCTTCGGCGCAATCACCGCATGAACCCCGGCTCCATCGGCCGTCCGCAAAATCGCCCCCAAATTATTCGGGTCCTGTACACAATCCAGGACCAACAACAGGGGCACTTCCGCCCCTTCGAGAATCTCATCCAGGTCCTCCTCGCTAAGAGCCCTCGTTTCCCGTTCTCCACGAACCCGGTCCACCCGCTCACCGCGTTCTCCACTGTGTCGATTCTTTCGGGCTTCTCCCGGTCGCTTGCGCATACCCGTGTCTAACTCCGCACTCCCTGAATTTCAAAGTTCAAATCGCCCCCCAAACCTGCCATCTTCGCCACCGGTCATGAAAAAACTCCTTTCACTTCTCCTCGTCTCGGCTTCCTACGCTGCCGAAAAACCCAACATCGTCTTCATTCTCGCCGACGATCTCGGCTACGGCGAAGTCGGAGCCTACGGCCAAACCAAGATCAAAACGCCCAACCTTGACCAACTCGCCAAGGACGGTCTCAAGTTCACCCACCACTACACCGGAGCCCCCGTGTGCGCTCCGGCCCGATGCGTTCTCCTCACCGGCCGCCACCTTGGCAACGCCGAAATCCGCAACAACGGTGACTCAAAAAACGGCCGCCAATTCCCCGGCCAATGGCCCATCACCGCTGATGCCCTCACCATCGCCGAAGTCCTCAAGACCGCCGGCTACACCACTGGCGGATTCGGCAAGTGGGGACTTGGACCCACCGACTCCTCCGGCTCACCCATGACTCAGGGCTTCGACCGCTTCTACGGATATAATTGCCAGCGCAACGCGCATTCCTTCTACCCGCCCTACCTCGACGACGACGCGGGCATCGATGAGATTAACAAAAACCCCATCCCCGGCCACAAGCGCCAACCCGAAGGCGAAGTGAAAGCCGAAACCTATCAGGCCGAAACCTACGCGCCCGACCGCATTCTCGAAGAGGCCCTAAAGTTCCTCGACTCAAACAAAGACAAACCTTTCTTCCTCTACCTTCCCTTCGTCGAGCCGCACGTCGCGATGCATCCGCCCAACGAATGGACCGAAAAATATCCCAAGGAATGGGACGACAAAAACGGCCCCTACCGCGGCCAGAATGGCTACCTTCCCCACCCACGTCCGCGTGCCGGATACGCTTCCATGATTTCTGATCTCGATGAACACATCGGCTCCGTCTTGCAGCGCCTCAAAAAACACGGACTCGACGACAACACCCTCGTCATCTTCACCTCCGATAACGGAACGACCCACCCTGGCCGCGATCCCAAATTCCATATCGGCGGCGTCGATGCACCCTTCTTCAACTCCACCCAAAACCTTCGCGGCTGGAAGGGTTCGGTTTACGAAGGCGGCCTCCGCGTTCCCACCATCGTCCGCTGGCCCGGAAAAACCAAAGCCGGGAGCGAGACCAACGCGCCTTCTTACTTTCCCGACTGGTTCCCCACTCTCTGCTCGGCCGCTGGCGTAAAAGCCCCTGCCAAAATCGACGGCACCGATCTCACTCCCGCCCTCCTCGGCGACAAATTCAAACGCAGCAAACCGATGGTCTGGGAATTCCACGGCTATGGGTGTCAGGTCGCCATTACCGACTTCCCTTACAAAGCCGTGCGCACCGGACTCAAAAAGAAAAACGCTCCCGGAAATTGGGAGCTCTACAACCTCAATGATGATCCCGGCGAAAAAACAGACCTCGCCGATAAACACCCTGAGATCATCAAGCGTCTCGAAGACGCATACCGCGCCGATCGCACGCCCAATCCCCGGGCCAAGCTTCCTCTCTACGACGGGACGCAATAGCCCGCATAATCGGCGATAAATCCGCGATTTCTTACGCGTAATCTCCCGCATGCGACTCAGCGGGTTCATTTTCCTTCTTGCTCTCGTCCTTCCGGCGGAAGCCAAGGACGGCAAGGCTATTTATACGGAACATTGCGCCTCCTGCCATGGCGACAAGGGCCAAGGCGTGGCTGATGAATACGATGAAGCTCTCGTCGGCAAGAAGAGCATCGCTTCATTGACGAAGTATATTCACAAGTCCATGCCCGAAGACGATGAGGATGCCGTCATCAACGACGACGCCCGCGCCGTCTCGG
>JAKMEV010000262.1:0-3170 GCA_022425785.1 Akkermansiaceae bacterium
GCACTACCGTCCTCGCCGGCATTGCCGCGAATAACGCTTCGCTGTTTCATCGGGTTCAATTCAGCGTGGGGGATGCAATGCTGATGATCGACTTTGCTGACAAGCCGTCTGTTTTGATTGTCCGGGATCTTGAAATGGACCGGGCTCGCCAGATTGCGAAGGCCGACCGGGTTTGTTGTGCCGCTGACTTTACGCCGGAGGGCGGGCTCTCGGGCGACCGGGATTCCGCGCTGGCGGAAGCGGCGGCGGAATGTCTTCGCCAGGCCGGCGAGACTTCGGTCACCGTTGATCGGACGCTGCCTTATCTCTACGCTCACTTTATGATGAAGGCTGGTATTGAAATCGAATACTCGGCGGATTTCGGAGTTAAAGAACGTCGCACGAAGAATGCCGAAGAGATCGAGCATTTGCGTCATGCCCAAAAGGTGACCGGCGAAGCGATGACCTTCGCTTGTCGATTAATCGCGAACGCGATTCCGGATGGGGAAGGGGTTCTTCATCATGAGGGAAGCGCGCTTACTTCCGAGCGGGTTCGCGCGATGATCACCGCCTTTTTGGTCGAGCGAAATTTTTCCAATGCCCACGATTCAATCGTCGTCACCGTTCCTCATGTCGCCGACTGCCATCATTTTGGGAAAGGTCCTTTAAAGGCGAATATTCCGGTGATCGTGGATATTTTCCCGATGGATAACGCAACGCGTTACAACGGCGACATGACCCGAACGGTGGTTTGTGGCGAATCGAGCGATGAGTTTAAGAGAATGCATGCCACGGTCTGCGAGGCCAAGGCTGCCGGGTGCGAGGCCCTGAAGGCGGGCACGACGGGGGAGGCGGTGCATCTCGCGACTGCGTCGGTGATTGAGAAACATGGCTACTCGATGGTGCGTGGCGACGCCCGTCACGATGAGGCCGTCCCCACGATGCGTCACGGAACCGGCCATGGAATTGGTTTGGAAGTTCACGAACCGATTTTGTTAGATTACGGTGGCGGTGAAGTATTCGCCGGCGAGGTTTTTACGGTGGAACCCGGTTTGTATTCCTCGGTCATCGGTGGAGTTCGGATCGAGGACATGGTCCTCGTCACGGAGACGGGCCACGAAGTTCTCTCTCCGGTGCCGGAAGGGTTGAATTGGAGGGGTTGATCGATCTCGTGGAGTGACGACGTAAAAAGATTTGATGATTAAAATCCGTTTCATTGATAAAGCTCTGTTGTTGATGTGTCTTTTGGCGGGCGCCGCGACTGCCACTCCCAATAAGCTGGCGCCCGAAGTTTTGAAACGCGCAAGTGAGATTCATGCGGGGTTCAAAGGAGAGAAAGGTCGTGTAGCACAGTTCGGCGATTCGATTACCTACTCGATGGCATTCTGGTCGGTGATGAGTTGGTCTGATCCCGGAAAATTTCTGCCAGATGATGAGATGCCAAAAACACCGAAGGGCAAACAATGGAAGAGCGTGATCAAAGGAGCGCGGGATAAGGGGCCAAAGTTTGCCAACTACTCTGGATGGAAGGTCGGGAATCTTCTTAAATCAATTGATGCCGTCTTGGTGCGCGACAAACCGGAGGTGGCGATCATTATGATCGGGACGAATGACATCAATGGGGAAAAGGTTCCCAAAGGTTACCGGGCCGGACTTGAGCAAGTGGTTTCCAAATGTCTCGCGGCCCAATGTGTGCCAATCCTCAATACCATCCCGCCACGCCTTGGTCACGATGAAGCGGTTGCTGGAGTGAATGAAATCATCCGTGAAGTGGCCACCAAAGGGAATTTACCGCTCGCAGATTTTCATGCCGAGTGCTTGCGTCTTCGACCGGACAAATCCTGGGTGGGCACAATCATCTCGAAAGACGGCGTGCATCCTTCTGGAGGGAAGACGAATCTATATGATGAAAAAAATCTCAAAGATTGCGGATACGCCCTTCGTAATTGGCTGAACTTCCAAATTTATCGTCAGCTATATTTTAGAGTATTTGAGGCGAAGTAGGTTCCGCGAGAATTAAGGGCGAATTTTGTTCCCCAAGTGCGATTCTTAAAAAAAGTGGCCTACCCCGAGAGGCCCCCGTTTTCATTGCGAGCGAGGGCCTTCTGCTGGTTGGGAGGTCGGGTGTTCACCCGATAGATGGACATTGTGGAAATAAGCAGTATGTCGGTGGCGTTACCCTGTCCCGGTCTTTATGAAATCCCTGCTGTTGATCTCGGTTCTGTTCCAATTGGCAATGCCTGTCTCTCGGGCAGAAACGTTAGGTGCCCTGCGACCGGGGGAGGAGGCTCCCAAGACCTTCGAGGAAATGTGGGCTGGGTTCGATCCGCGGGTTGAGCCATTGGAGGTCGAAATGCTGAAGGAGTGGGAGGAAGATGGCGTGGTAATGAGGGTGCTGCGGTATCGGGCCGGGATCTTCAAAGGAAAGAAAGCGATGATCGCGGCGGTGTATGGCTATCCGAAGGTTGGGAGCAAGTTGCCCGGCCTGGTGCAAATTCACGGAGGGGGCCAGTATGCCGATTACAGGGCGGTGCTTACGAATGCAAAACGCGGATATGCCACGATTTCCATCGCCTGGGCGGGGCGGATTTCCGCTCCTGACTATTTGGTGAATCCGGAGGTGGTGAAACTTTTCTGGGAAGGGAAAACGGAAGACTCTGGATATCGAGTCACGACGGATTGGGGAGCCTTGGATGGCTATCATGCTCCCTGCCGAAACAAGGGGAATGCCTTTGCGCATGTTTCACCTCATTCATGGACACTCGATGCGGTGGATTCGCCTCGAAACAACCCCTGGTTTCTCGCCACTTTGGCAGCGCGGAGGGCCTTGACGTTTTTGGAGCAACAACCCCAAGTCGACCCGGAAAAGCTGGGTGTCTATGGACATTCGATGGGTGGAAAGCTCACCATCTTCACGGCGGCTTCCGATGACCGGGTGAAAGCGGCCGCACCCTCCTGCGGCGGCATCAGCGACCGTGACAGCAAGTATGAGATTTATCAAGATACCATCGCGGACTCCACCACTCTCACTCATGTGAAGTGTCCGGTATTCTTTCTGAATCCTGCCAATGATTTCCATGGTCGCGTGGGGGATTTGGATAAGGTGATCGATGAGATCCAAAGCAGGGACTGGCGCATTAGCAGTGCGGCGCATCATAACCATCAGGATACGGCTCCCTATGAAGTTGCGA
>JAKMEV010000263.1:0-4231 GCA_022425785.1 Akkermansiaceae bacterium
ATGATAGCAGTAACCGCCGCACTCGCCACCGCAGGCTTCGCTTTCGGTGAGCCGCCCAAGGGCAAGGGAGAGCGTGGAGGAAATCGTCCCGCCCCCGCAGAAATGCTTGAGAAATTCGACACAAACAAGGATGGCAAGCTGGACAAGGATGAGCGCAAAGCGGCTTTCGAAGCGCGCAAAGCCGAAATGATCAAGAAGTTCGATAAAGACGGTGACGGGAAACTCAACGAAGATGAGCGCAAGGCAGCCGGAGAAGCCCGCAAAGCCGAAATGCTCAAGCGTTTCGACAAAGACGGAGACGGAAAACTCAGCGAAGATGAGCGCAAGGCCTTGCCCAAGCGCGGACCTCGCGGAGAAGGAAAAGGAAAACCTGAGGGAAAAGGCGGCAAGAAGGGCGCCAAAAAGAGCGACAAGTAATCCTCTTTCTTAGATCCTAATCATCTCAAAGAGATCGGGTACCTCACCCGGTCTCTTTTTTATCCCTCTAACAACCGCGCCCGGGTTCGTCGGAATACAACAGCTCGATCCTCGTAGGCAATTCGGCAATCATAAATCGTCGGCTCCCATCATCTTGAAACAAGCTTAGACCAGGGAATTGGCTTATGGCGAAACGCTATTTTAAAAGTCCTCAGCATAGAGAAAATATCGCCAAAAAGGACTCCAAGACTGTTAGATTGGGCCTTTGACATCAACTTAGGTCCCTGACAATCTTGTCCCCGTGCTTGATACTCATCACCACCTCTGGAACTATTCCAAAGAAGAATACGCTTGGATCCCCGAGGGCTCTCCCCTTGCCCAGGATCAATTACTCCCGGAACTGAAATCCGCTACTTTCGAAGCTCAAGTTACTGGGACGATTGCGGTCCAGGCCCGCCAGGTCATCGAGGAATCAGATGACCTTCTCAAATTAGCCGATGCCGACGACCTCATTCGCGGCATCGTTGGCTGGGTCCCCCTAATCGACGACAATGTTGACGCCGATCTGGAACGACTCGCTCTTCATTCCAAGTTCGTCGGTGTCCGACATGTTCTTCAGGAGGAAACAGATGACTACTTCCTCAGGGATGATTTCCATTGCGGTCTCGCTCTTCTGCCGAACCACAATCTCAGATACGACCTTCTCCTCTTTCAACGACAGCTTCCGGTCGGAATCCAACTCGTCGATAAACAACCCGAACTAGGTTTCATCGTCGATCACATCGCCAAGCCAGAGGCCCGAAATGGACAGGTCGAGGGAGCTTGGCGGCGTGGAATGAAGGAATTAGCGAAACGGGACAATGTTCTCGGGGTGAAATTTTCCGGCCTAGTCACCGAATTCAACCATGATGAGATTATCGACCAAAGCACCATTCGGGCCTATTTCGAGGAAACTTTGGAGATTTTTGGTTCTGATCGCGTGATGTTTGGAACCGATTGGCCGGTTTGCCTCCTCAAAATTAACGAATACCGCGAATGGGCGGAAACTGTGCGCAATCTTGCGTCTTCCCTTTCTGCCGATGAGCAGCTAAAAATCCACCTGATAAACGGCGAAGTAGCCTATCAACTCCCCAGCCAAATTGATTAAATCGCCACTCCCGTTCCTTTTTTGATTGCTGGATTCACCAAATTTTAGGATTAGTAACGGTTTCGTCACCTTAAACAACTTTCCACCTTGAGCCTCAACCGCACCGAATACAAGTATCTGATCAGCTTGGGCGACATGGAGGAAATCCTAAAGGATCTCGCCGATCGGCTTGTCGTGGACAGCCTAGCTTCGGAAGATGGAAAGTATCCGATCGTCACGGAATACTTTGAAACTCCGGACCGTCAATGTTTTTGGGAGAAAAACCGAGGATTAGCCAGCCGTCGCAAAATCCGTGTTCGTATTTATGGCATGGTGGGCGGCAAGATTCCTCCCACCGGCTTCATCGAAATCAAACACAAGCATTTCGGGCTCGGCGCTAAACGCCGGCTTTTCCTTCCCGTTGAAGAAGCAATCGAGTTCGCCAACGGAAACTACGACATTCTCCGCACCGTCAAGCGTGACTGGTCCCGTGGACAGCGCATGATCATTGCTGAGCTCTTTGATCTCATCGAACGCCGCAAATTTGAACCAGCCATTCAGCTTCGCTACGATCGACGAGCCCTCATGACTCCGGATGGCCAGCTTCGCATCACTTTCGACACGCGATTAATGTGTCGTACCGAGCTACTCTCGCTGGAGCCAAACGATCAACGCTTCTCGGATTATATCATTCCACCTGATAAATCGATTTTTGAGGTGAAATCAATTGGCCCAGTCCCATTTTGGTTCCGGGAGTATGGTGGAGAAAAAGACCTTATGCGACGCAGTTTCAGTAAGTTCTGCACCGCCATGAAGGTCATCGATCCCATTCTCAAGGAGCAACTCAAAAACGCCCCCCCAAACGCTGCGTAATTTTTCTGTTCCAAAGCAGCAAAGTAATCTATCCCCCTTCTTCTCCGACACCTCAAATCTTCGTAAAACCTATGGATCCTGTAATCGCAAACGCCGTCGATAATTTCTTCAGTAATATGTCACCAAACACCGCTGCTGACCCACAGCCGCTGGAGGTCATAGGCGCTATGTGCTTGAGCTTTGTTCTCAACATGCTCATCGGAGCCCTTTACAAGCACACATACAATGGCACCCGCTATTCTCAGGACTACGTCCACACTCTCGTCATCATCGGAACCGTCACCACCATCCTCATCATGGTCGTGAACGGAAACGGCGCAGTCGCCTTCGGGATGTTTGCCGCCTTCTCGATGATTCGCTTCCGTCGCAACTTGGGTCAATCCCGGGATTTGGCCTTCGTCTTCTTCGCCATGGCAACCGGAATGGGCGTCGGCGCGCGCGAATACCCCATCGTTCTCGTTACTACCCTTATCGTTGGTGGTGCGATCTTCTTCATTTCCAAACAAGATGCCTTCGCTCCGCGACGCGCCTCCCACCAGCTCCGGATTCGTGTCAACAACGACGTCGATTTCTCCGTAGCCTTCGAAGAGATCTTCGAAAAATTTACTGACGCCATCGAGATGATCAGTGTTGAGTCCGTCCAGGCGGGGATGATGAGCGAGCTCCGTTATGGCCTCGTTCTCAAAAACGGCGTGCAAGTCTCCGACTTTATGGAGGAAGTCCAGATCGCTTGCGGAAACAACCGCGCGATCCTGACCTCAACCCAGCGCGACCTAGACCGCTAGGAAGTTCCCAAATCACTCTTCTAAAGCCCCGCTGCTTGAATGTAGCAGGGCTCTTTCTTTACTCCACGAACCTGGCAAAGAAAAGCTGCGGAGATCATTCGACCATCCACTGCTGTCTTGAACTTTCGGTCTAACTCAGCCGCCTTTCGAAATCGCTACTGCGATCAATCCAGCAATCACAGCAATCCCAAGAATGACGTTCACCCAGAGTGTCGATTTTTGCAACTTCTGCACTTTGGTAATATTCTCGCTCTCGGTCTTCTGAACCCTCTTGAGAAGCTCCTCGTATCGCTTACTGGACTGCTTCAGCTCTGTCTGCATCGTAACCATCGCACCACTGACCTGAGAAAGAATCCCCTTCATACCGTCCATCGTGGCGATCGTTCTCTCCCCGACGTCATTGAGCGAGTTAATCGACTTATCCATCGAACTCAGTGAGTCAATCATTACCGCATCCCGTTCCCCAGCCTTCTCCAGACGTCCGGAAACCTGCTTGAGGACTCCACTGACCAACTCCTGGGTGCGGTTTAGAGTATCGATATTGTCGCCGGGGATTAGTGGGACCAAGTCGGTTGCTTTCACCTCAATCGGACGATTAGTCGATGCTTCCAAGCTATGGCAAATCTGATTGACCGAATCGATCAAGGCCTCATGGCGCTTATGTACCAACTCCTCCTCTGTCAAAGGACGTTTCACGCCCTCGACAAGTTCATCAGCCTTACAATCCACTGCAATTTCGGGTGTCTTCCCCCAAAACTTCCACCAAGGACGCTTGGCAGCCTCCTCAACAGTCACTCCTGGTTTGGAAGCGGGAAACTGCTCCTGCTTAACTGGTTCTTTCTGAGCGGGCTCGGACTTGAAAACATCGGTTTTAATAACTTCAGCCGGAACATTCTCAATCACCTTTGGAGGTGACACCGAAGTCGTTTCATTTTTAGGGACCACTTCCTCGATCTGGGCCGAAAATCTTTCAACCGCTTTGCCATCGATTTTCGCTGGACGTGGCACCTGGTTTTTTACGACCTGGGAT
>JAKMEV010000295.1:0-9980 GCA_022425785.1 Akkermansiaceae bacterium
ACGATATGCCCCCCGCTCCTGCCCGCTAATTGACAACTCTAGGCAATTTCGCAAATCGTGGTCAGACCCCTGCATTCCATTATTTATGGGATCACTCTGCTTACTGCTCTCGCAGCACATGGAAAGACCGGGCTCCTCTACTCGACCGATTTTGAAAATTTTAACGTCGGCCCCGATCTTTGGAACGGACAACATGGATGGTTCTCAAATAGCTACGCCCAAACCGGTGGGCTTCAGGGAATCGACAACGGAGTTATCGAGGGCCTCGGGAAAACTTCTTTTCTCGGCTTTCATCAACCCACCGTAGGCTGGAACTATCTCAACCGGCAAATCAACCACGACCCTGTGGGCGAAGGAACTGCCACCATCGAAATCGATACTTTGATTGGATTAGAAGATTCCACTAATGGTAAATACGATTCCTTCTTCGCTACCCTCTACAACACCCAGGGTGACTTTCTGGCGGCCATTCAATTTAGCAACGAACGCGAGAGTTTTGGCATCTTCTACGACGATGGCGTCACCGTGCGAAACACCACAGTTCAATTCCTCCACGGAGAGCTTTCCCTCCTCGCAATTTCCATCGATTTTCAAAATAACCTCTGGAGCGCGGACTTCGATGGGATTCCCCTCTTCGAGAGCGTTCAATTTACGGCCTCTGGAAAAGCGCGGGATCTCGGCACATTTGCCTACGAATGGATCGTGACAGACCCGGACCCCGCGATGGCCGGAAACAACTGGCTCTTGGTCGCCGATTGCAGTATCTGGGCCATTCCCTTCGGGGCTCCCACTGTGGATACCTCCAGTCCCACCTTCAACAACGATGGATTTCCCACCCTCCAATTTAGCGGGGAGATCGGATGGACCTACCAAATTGAATACACTAACTCGCTGGGTCAATGGTTGAGCGATCTCCCCAATTCGACTTTCGTTGTCACCCAAACCGGACAGATCATCAACTTTACTGACGAAGATCCCCATCGGCCGGAGATGCGCTATTACCGAGTCAGACGTCTCGTCACGCCATAAAAGAATCCCGACTCCAAAGAGCCGGGATTTTTGAGACTTTCCGATCGGCCCCCTATGCTTCAGAAAGCGCTGCCACACCTGGAAGAACTTTTCCTTCGAGTAGCTCGAGAGAGGCGCCCCCTCCGGTGGAGATAAAGCTCATCCGGTCAGCAACGCCAAACTTGACCGCGGCAGTCACGGAGTCTCCGCCACCAACAATGCTCAAGGCACCACTATCGGCAACTGCTACGGAAATCTCTTTCGTTCCCTTGGCGAAACAATCTTTCTCGAAAACACCCATTGGACCGTTCCAGAGAATCGTCTTGGCCCCGGCAACCACCGCCTTAAACTCTTCGATCGCGACGTCACCAATATCGATTCCTTCTTTATCAGAGGGAATAGTCCCACCTTGTCCATAGACTTCGGTATTCCAGGTTTCAGCTCCCTCCTTGAATTCCTTGGTGATCCGCGTGTCCGCGGGAAGAAGAAACTTCACCCCCTTGGCTTCAGCATTCTTCATAATTTCAAGAGCAAGCTCCATCTTATCGTCTTCCACCAGGCTCATCCCCACTTCATGGCCCTGCGCCTTGCGGAAGGTGTAAGCCATCGCTCCACCGATAAGAATAGTGTCAGCTTTTTCAATGAGCGCATTGATCACCTCGATCTTATCACTCACTTTGGCTCCGCCCATGATCACGACAAAGGGGCTCTCAGCATTCGCAAGTCTTCCTTCCAGGAACTCAAGTTCACGTTCTATGAGAAGCCCCATGGCACTCTGTTCCACATGGTGGGTTACCCCTTCAGTTGAAGCATGGGCCCTGTGTGCCGTTCCAAAGGCATCGTTGACGAAGATTTCAGCGTTTCCAGCAAGCGACTTTGCAAAATTGGCGTCGTTCTTTTTTTCCTCGCTGTAATATCTGGTATTTTCCAGAAGAAGCACTTCGCCATCAGCAAGCCCGGCACGGAGTGCCTCTGCATCGTCTCCGATACAATCACTGGCGAATTTAACGTCACATCCCAGTGCTTCGGTCAGGCGAGCAGCCACAGGCTTTAGCGAATACTTCTCCTCGCGATCGGCGGAAGGACGTCCCATGTGGGAACACAGAACTAATTTGGCCCCCGCATCTCGCAATTGCTCGATTGTGGGAAGAGCAGCACGGATGCGGGTGTCATCCGTTATCAAAAGGCTGTCATTGAGAGGAACATTGAAGTCAGCTCGCATGAGAACCTCCTTACCAGCGACATCAAGATCTCGAATCGTTAATTTACTCATATTTGTGCACACCTCCCGTGCCGTAGACACGCCTTTCTGTCAAGGATACGGAGATATCAGTTTCGCTGATCCCAGCCTCTCCATCAGGGCACAAAAAACACCCGCCTTCCTCAGAAGACGGGTGTGAAAACGAAAAGAAAAAGATTCGTGTTGCGTGCTGAAGTCGGACTAGCGACGACGACGTGCGAGGAGTCCCAGTCCAGCAATCAAGCTAAGAAGCCCGGTTGATGGCTCAGGGATGGCATCGCCAGCATCGAAGGTAATTCCTTCAGCAAATCCACCACCTTGAAACGGAACAGGAAGAGTGCTTGTATCAGCAGCTACAGGAGTAGTATTTCCGAATGCCACGTCATCAGTGGTAAGGAGGCGGCCCAAGTCAACACTTGCGTTGCCAGCACCATCCTGAGTTGGGAATGCGCGACCGAGGTCGAAAACCAGAGCCTGAACACCAGGACCTGCACCGTATGTCACAAGGGCATAAAGTGCAGCACCGTCATTTGCGTTCCCACTATCGGACTCAACGGTGCCGTTGAACATTCCGTTAACAGCTAGGACCCCATTGGGACCTGACTGTGTGAACGCATCAATCACAGCTTGGTCAGCTGTTAAGGTATCCAAGCCCGAGAGACCAGCTGCAAAAGCGCTCTCGAAAGTTCCAACTGCCCAGTTTGACTGCGTTATGTCGATGGGAGTGCCGGTGTTATCAACAATTGGATTTCCAGCTGAGACTCCGCTGAAGTTCTGGAGTGTTACGTTGGTTGCTGCATTTGCAGCAGCGGGAATCGCAACCCCGAGAACGAGTAGTTTTAATTTCATGTTTGTGTTTAATTGAAGAGTTATTTTTTCTTAGCCCTTTACAGAGTCCCGTAGAAACTAGGAACGCCTGCTGAGTTGGATTGAGCCGCACCTGGATTCACGATGATCAAACCGGAGGCGTCATCAAGAGATACGGTTGCTGGATCAACAGCGGCACCGCCATCTGCATTTGTCCAGTCAGCCACGAAGGTGGTGAGGTTGGTATTGTCGTAGTAATACTTATCAAAGCCACCAGCAACAGGAACCCAAACCTGATCGGCTCCACCGGTTCCAGCATTACCAGCATCGAGGAGAGACTCATTATCGGTGCCGAACATGGTGGCCAAAGTTGATCCTGCGGGAGAAACACTACTGACGTAGTTGAAACCACTGGAAAGAGCGAAGTTTGTTTCAGTCAACTTGACTGAACCAGTCACAACGAAGGTGTTTTCTCCTCCAGCTCCAACGATCACGAGGCCATCGGTGTAGACCAAGCTAATGGTGGCAGGGTCAACAACGGCATTACTCCCATCGGCATTAGTCCATGCAGCCACGAAAGTGGTTAGGTTTGTATTGTCGTAGTAATACTTGTCAAAGCCACCAGTTCCATCGGGGATCCAAACCTGATCGGCTCCACCTGTTCCGGCGTTTCCTGCGTCAAGATCTCCTCCATCGGCACCGAACACTGATTCCAGTGTCGCAACAGGGCGGAGGGTGTACGAGTCGTCGACAGCTACTTCTCCAGTCAAATCATCAGTTGGAATTTCAGTCGTGCTGTTGAAATTTACAACCTCTTGGATGATACCGCTGCCGTTATCAATTTCGAGAATGTAAGTTCCGGTGAGAGCCGAGAAATCAGCAGCAGAATCTTCAATGGAATCTGCATCGATAGCGGTAATTGTACCTGAAGCTACGGGAGCTTCGTGAAGGCGAAGGCCGAGATAGTTAAATCCGTCTTCAATAGTGAGCGTTTCATAGCCGACAGGCTTTGAGGCTGATTCTTGAGCTGCGGCGCTACCAACGAGAAGAGCGGTAAGGCCCATCGTTGCAGCGACTTTCAGAGTTTTTGTTTTCATTTTCGTTTTCGTTTTCTTTGGAGTTTAAGACTCATTTTCACGAAGAAAATGAGTTTCCGCAGGCAATCCACTGGAAAGCTATCGCTGGGGATGGGGGGTGGTCAATGCCTTTTTTGCCATTTTGTTCATTTTTTTAAGCAGAAAAACCCTTGTGGTTTTGACAAAGCTCGCCATTTCACCACCTACCACTGAGAAATCAGCTCAAACTCCTTCATTCTGGAATCCAAATCGTGCGAAGTCACAGACTCCAAGGCTCTCGTAGAAAAGTCCTGGCAGGTATAGGATGCGAGAATCGACCCAATCACAACGGCCCGCCGAAGCTGGGCGAAGCTGGGTGCCACGGCATTTTGAGAGGCCAGATGCCCGATCAACCCACCAAGAAAGGTATCCCCCGCCCCTGTCGGATCCTCAAGATCTCTCAATGGCCAGGCTCCACAGCGAAAAAATTCGTTCTCACCAAACAGGAGAGCACCGAACTCCCCCAGTTTGATTACAACATATTGCGGCCCTTTCTCTCGAAGGCGCTCACCGGCCAAGATAAGATTATTCGTTCCGGCATATTCGCGGGCCTCTCCTTCATTGATCACTAGGAGGTCAATTTTCGCCATCACCTCTTCCAATTCATCACGCGCAATGGCAATCCATAAATCCATGGTGTCGGCCACCACGAACTTCTCCGACGCCGTGCACTGGGAAATCAGCTGCAATTGGTTCAGCGGGGCCATGTTGGCCAGCACGACAAAGGGAGACGAGGCCACGGCATCGGGAACTTTCACTTCCCAGTGCTCCAGAACATTGATCGCCACATTATGGGTGGTTCTCTCATTCATATTTTCGTGATACTCACCACTCCAGGTGAAAGATTCTTCGCTCGAATGCTCCAGACCACCAAGGTCTACCCCGTTACCCTCAAGCATCGTTAAATGGCTTGCTGGGAAATCATGACCCACGATCCCCAAAAGGTGAACCGGGGAGGCCAACTTGGCTGCAGCGAGCGCGGCGTAACTAGCGGATCCCCCAAGGAGGCCTTTTTCGTCCGCTGAGGGAGTTTTTACATTATCTATGGCGACTGATCCGCCCACGAGTATCGACATTCTATTTAGTGGCTTTGGTTGATTAAAGTAGAGAGGATCAAAGACGCTTCTTCCTTTGGAGAATCGGCCTGCAACAAATGAGACACCACGACACATCGGCGGGCTCCGGCCGCAATAACCTCATTAAGATTCACGGGCTTAATCCCGCCAATGCAAAATACGGGGATTTTCGAACCCACGGTAGATTGCACTTCGGAAATATCACTTAATCCGATCGCCGGGCGCCCCTCTTTTGTGGGTGTGGGAAAAAGGGGGCCAAATCCGATATAGTCAGCCCCCTCTTCCAGCGCGGACCGGGCCTGCTCGACCGAATGGGTGGAGCGCCCAATAATCACTCCGTCTTCAAGAACTTCTCTTGCGGCTAACAAATTCCCATCATCCTGGCCCAGGTGCAATCCGTGGGCGCGACAATCCCGGGCAAGATTCACGTGATCATTAACAACAAAGGGAATGGAAAACTCATCGCACGCCTCCCGGAGCAAAATCGCCAGAGGAAGCAATGCATCAGGCTGATGGGCTTTCGCCCTCAGCTGGAGCACGCCGACGCCTCCATCCAAGAGGGAGCGCGCCATTCCGACGGCCTGACTTTTATCAACATAGCCCAAGTCAACGATCCCATATAGGAAAGCATCCGAAATACCGACCATCGCCTATAGCTCCCTCTCTTTCAGGTATTTCTCCACCCAGGCGATATCGTATTTCCCGTTAATGAAATCCGGATGATCAATAATCTCCTGCTGGAAAGGAATCGTCGTTTTGATTCCACGAATCGTGAATTCAGCGAGAGCCCTCTTCATCCGCGCAATGGCCACCTCCCGGGAGGAAGCGGTCACGATCAACTTGGCGATCATGGAGTCGTAATGAGGAGGCACGGTATAACCGGAGTAGACATGCGTATCGACGCGAACCCCCTTGCCTCCCGGAGCATACCAAAGGTCGATCGTTCCGGGGCTTGGGGTAAAGTTGTTGTATGGATCTTCGGCATTGATGCGACACTCGATGGAATGCCCTCGAGGCTCGGTTCCTATCACATGCTCCGAGACCGGGTCCCCCGCGGCAATGCGGATCTGCTCTTTAATCAACTCGCAGCCCATCACTTCCTCAGTAACAGGATGCTCTACCTGAATCCGAGTATTCATCTCCATGAAATAGAAATCAGTTGCATCGGCATTCACCAAATACTCAATCGTGCCTGCATTCCGGTATTCAATGGCTTTAATCAAACTGACCGAGGCAACAGCCATCCTCTCGCGGAGTTCCTCGGAAATCAACGGACTTGGACACTCCTCGATGATTTTTTGGTTACGACGCTGCATCGAGCAATCACGCTCGCCCAACTGGAGGTAATTCCCGTAATTGTCAGCCAGTATCTGAAATTCGATATGGTGAGGCTCAAGAACGAGCTTCTCGATGTAGCAATCCCCATTGTTAAAGCAGGCCTCGGCCTCTTTGGATGCCGCATTGAATTGGCTTTCGAATTCGCTTTCATCCATCACCGGGCGCATGCCACGCCCCCCTCCGCCGGCCGTAGCCTTCACCATGACCGGAAATCCAATTCCCTTGGCCAAAGCCAAACCTTCTTCGATCGAGGCCACAATCCCATCAGACCCCGGGGTTACCGGCACTCCGTTTGCCAAAGCCGTGGCGCGGGCGGTATTTTTATCCCCCATGGTGCGGATCACCTCGGCAGAGGGTCCAATAAACTTAATGTTACAGCTTTCGCAGATCTCTGCGAAACGGGCATTTTCCGAAAGAAAACCATACCCCGGATGGATGGCATCAGCCTCCATGATCTCCGCAGCCGCGATGATCCGATCAGGCTTCAGATAACTTTCTTTGCTGGGGCCCGGCCCGATACAGACCGCATCATCAGCAAGTTGAACATGCATTGAATCAACATCAGCCTCAGAATAGACTGCGATTGATTCCACGCCGAGTTCACGGCAGGCACGGATAATTCTCAGGGCAATTTCACCCCGATTGGCTACGAGGACGCGCGAAAACATAAGAAAATCAAGGGTAGTTTACTGAAGTCGGAAAAGAGCATCCCCAAACTGCACGGAATTGCCGTCATCGACACAAACCTGAGCAATGGTCCCGGATTTTTCGGCCTTAATCTCATTCATCACTTTCATTGCCTCAATGATACAGAGGGTCTGCCCTTCACTGACCGCATCGCCGACTTCCACAAAATTGGGAGATTCGGGAGATGCCTTACGATAAAATGTCCCCACCATCGGTGAGGAGACTTCCTCTCCAGCAGGCTCGGGAGCAGTGCTCTCAGCGGCAGGGGCCGGGGCAGGGGCCGCAATCGGAGAAACAGGAGCCGGGGCTGAACCGAGAGATCCCAAAAGACTTTGAATCTCGTCGATATCTACCCCTTTCTTCAGCTTGAGATTAAAATCTTCCTTTTCGTATTGGAATTGCGAAAGCCCATGATCATCCATGAGTTTGACGATTTTTTTGATTTCAGTGAGGTCCACAGAATGATTTTTTGGAGTTGCTGATCGCCAGTATGTCTTAAATGAACGAATGGGCAACCCTAAGCGCAAAGAGAATGTTCGCGCTTTCTGACTTCCCCTGTCGGCATGATTTTGTCATACTAGCCCTTCTGGTGAGAATTCGCTCTCTTCGGAACACCAACCTACCGATCAACCACCGCTACCAGTGCTCGAACTGAAAGATGTTTGTTTCGCCATTAATAAAGATGGTGAACCCCATAATCTTGTCGACCGTGTCAGCCTCAAGATTCCCCGAGGCCACTTCATGGCTATCGTCGGGCCCTCCGGTTGCGGGAAAACCACCCTGCTCAAGACCGTAGCCGGCCTCAATCCGGAATCTGATGGTTCCCTGTGGTGGGATGGACGTGACCTCTCAGAGGAAGGAGACTTGGAGCCTTGGGAAATTGGATACGTCCCGCAGTTTTCAATCGCTTATGACCAGCTCAGCGTCGACGAATCTGTCGAGGCCTCCACAAAGCTCCGCGTGAAAACCCGTGGAACCAAAGATCTCGACCACCGCATTGACCGTGTTCTCGAGGAAACCGGACTGGCTCCCATTGCCGACCGGCCCGTGAGCGTTCTTTCGGGGGGGCAAAAAAGACGTCTCGGCCTCGCCATGGAGCTGGTTTCCGACCCCAAGCTCCTCCTTTGTGACGAGGTCACCAGTGGCCTCGATCCTCGATCTGAACGTGAAATCGTCAATCTCCTCCACGACATCTCGCGCAAAGAAGGCCGCATTGTCCTCTCTGTCACCCACTCGCTGGCTCATCTGGAGCTTTACGACTCGATTCTAGTTCTACATGAAGGCCGCGTCGCCTATCACGGCACTCCGGACCAGCTCACCCACTACTTCTCAGTAGATCATACCGAGCTCGTCTACCCGCAACTCGCGAAGCAAAGCTCCGAAAAATGGCGTTCCTCCTGGCTCAAACACCAGCAAACCTACTACTCCAAGATCGAGCGCAACCGCAAAGCGCTCATTGATCAGGGGATTCTCAAATTGGAACACACCGTCCATACCGAGCCCGAAGAGGATGAAGACGGCGAAATCATTGCCGAGCCGCCTCCACCCCTCAGAGCCCCGGGACCTCTCAGCCAATTCTCCACCCTTCTCAGCCGACGATGTAAAATCTTCGCGCGGGATCGGGGCCAAATCATCCTTCAACTGGCCATTTTGATCTGCTTCCCCCTTTTGGTGATCCTTTTCGCCGACCGGGCGAACGAAAGCATGCGCCAATTCACCGGATCAACCGGCGGAGATCTCCAGGAAGAATTCAAACTTCAAGTCGGCGTGGAACAGGACCGCGCCCAGGTTGGATCAGCGATCTCGGGAATGATCATGTTCCAGGTCGTCCTCCTCTCCCTGATGGGCTCGAATAATGCGGCCCGTGAAATCGCCGGAGAACGCCAAATTTTCGAAAAGGAAAAATTCGGAGGAGTAAGCCCTTTCGCCTATCTGATGAGCAAAGTGGCATTCCTTTCCTTCCTCATCATTGTGCAATCCCTCTGGATGGCTTGGTTTGTGCAGTTCTTCTGGACGTTCGGCGGCAATTTCATGAGCCATGCTTTTTTCCTCATTCTGGTGAATGCGGCCATGACATCTATTTGTCTGGGGATATCCAGCTTGATGCGCACCGCAGAGCAAGCCTCACTGCTTTCAGTCTATTTGGTGGGATTCCAGCTTCCGCTTTCCGGGGCCGTTCTGGCTCTCCCTCTTACCGTAGAACCATTCACCCGCCCTTTCATTTCCGCCTATTGGGCTTGGTCAGGCAGCGTCACCTCGTTAATCGGTAATTCCCGGACAGCTGTAAATACCGTCGTGGAAACGGCCCTCTCAGCCTCAAACACATGCTTTTTTGTTCTCTCTATCCATATTATCATTGGACTCATCGCCTCTTGGATCGGCTCCAGCCGTCACCAATGGGACACATAAACCACTTACCCTAATATTATGGCTCGTCGCGCAAGTTCAGGCGTTAATACTCAGGCTCTCCTCGTTGGAGCGATCGTTCTTATTATTGTTCTCGGAGGAGGATATTGGTTCATCAACCAGAAACCCTCTGGCTTTGACGCCCCGGTTCTCGATGCGGTCAGCTTCCGGACCAACGGACGGAGCCTTGCAGGCAACAAAAACCAGGTCACTGGCGTTCTGATCGCCCGTGAAATCCGTGCGTCCTCGCAAATTGTCACTCTTGAAGTTGAACAGGACGGCAATCCAGTCCATGTTCCTATC
>JAKMEV010000299.1:0-8725 GCA_022425785.1 Akkermansiaceae bacterium
GCTCGCAATTTCAAGCGATCGGCGTCAGCCGGTTGCAGCTTCTTTTTAGGCGGCATATCGCCCATCTTCACCCGCTCCGCGACATTCTCCCAAAGCAGTCGATTGCGAACCAGCGGGGTCTGTGTGAGTGCCGATTCCAAATCAACATCACCCTTCGCAGTCGCGCTATCGTGGCAATCAAAACAGTAGGTCTCGAGGATCGGGAGAACTTCTTTTTCAAAATTGAAGGTAATCCCGTGAAGCTCATCCTTCTTCCCGGTTCCCCCACTCGGAGCAGGTGTGTAAACCGGCCCGGAGATCTCCTTAGATTCCATCTCTTCCTCCTCGACGAATCCAAAATCCTCCAGCGTTTCCCTGAATCGCTCGCGCAGCGCCACCTCGGGATTCTTGAGACGCCACTCTAATTCCTCTTCTATCTCGTCAGCCGCCTCAGGAAAAAGTTTCATCTCCAAGCGGTCCATTTTATTTTGCAACGCAATCTGCTTTTTCAACAAGCGAAGCAAACCAACCTCTCCTTCATCTTCGCCAATCTTATCCTCCTGGAATCGCCAGGCCAACACCTCGATCTCAGCCTCCACATTTTCCACGCCAACCAGAACCTCCGCCCACTCCTCGCCATGCTCTTCCTTCTCTTCAAGAAATATCTCCCACAATTCAACACCACGCTCGCGAGCTTCCTCCAACTCCTCGCCCTCATGCATTTCAATCGCCGCCAACACGCCCGGAGCCCGTCGTTTGAGAAAGGCCTTCGTCTCTTCGTCAAGCGGCTCGGCCCAAGAGGAAAGTCCCGACAACAACAACACCATCCCGAGGATGATCCTGACACCGGACTTGCTCTCATTCATCAATCGCTAGCTTAACAAATTATTCCCCTTTCAAAAACTCCAGAAGCAATTCCTGACTGAGCGCCTGGGTGGCATTATGCCCCTGTTCGTTCACTTTGAAGTGCACCACATCTCCATCGAGATAAGAAAAAATATCGATCTTCCCATTCACCTTGCTCGGCTCGCTGAGCTTTTTCCCTCCGTACCCCATCTGTTTGGCCCACAGAAAAATCGAATCCTCCGCATCCACAAAAGGAAGCTTTCCCCCTTTCGCCGGAATCGCTTTGGAAGGACCACCGCGATAGGGAACGAGCCGATCCTCTGTTCCGGAAATATTCAGCAGCCGCTTCCCAGCGAGAGGCTTCGCGATCCCCTCATAGTCATTCTCTTCCCCGCGCAATTTAAAATTCTTCCCGTCATACTGAAATCCGTTCAAGGGACTAACCGCACTGATGTAGTTCTTAATATTGGGAAGCTTCGTCTCAATCGCGATTTGATTGACCAACGCCGCTCCATTGGAAATCCCCATGATCGTGAAGTTATTTTTCTTCACGTCGTCCCGCTCGGCGAGTTCACGAATAATCGCCTCAACAAATGCCCGGTCATCTGCCTTCGATCGTTCCGAGACGATGTTCCAACTCTCCCGGTAGCCTTCGGGAAAAACCGTAATGAAGTGGCTGGTAACCTTCGGATATCGGTTGAAAACCATTCTCTGCAAACCCCGGGCATTCCCGCCATTCCCATGCAGGAAGATGATCACAGGCAATGCTTCTCCACCATCAAGCTCCGGAATATTCACCCAATACGGACGCGCATAATTCTTTTCCTGAGACCAAGATTGCTTGATCACATTCTCCCCATCGCCTTCCTCTTCCTGCTCTTCCCCTTCCCGCTCTTCCTCATCGGATAAAATTTCCCTGAGTTCTTCCGCGATAATCCCCTCACGGCTTTCCTTCATCTCGGCAAGCTCTTCTTCAATCTCCTCGACTTCCTCTTTCAACTTCTTGAGCTCCCGATATCCGCGCTCAATTTCGCGGTCAATTTGCGCGCCAATAAGCTTTCCGATCTCTTTCCTAATCTCACTTTTCTCGGCTTCATCGTCAGCCTCGTGCCAGGCTTCTACCAGGGACTCCATGCGAACTCCGCTTCGTTCCTCATCCAAAAAGTTTTCGGCAGCTTCCGCGCCCTCTTCGCGCTTGATCTCAAGATACTCCATTAAAAGATCAGCGGCGCTTTCAACGACCTCCGCATAGCCCTCCTCACCCTCTTCCTCTTTCACGCGCTCGAGCAAGCCCATTGATTCAGGCATTTTCTCTTTCAAGAAATCAAGGACGTGTTCAACGGTCGGGCGTTCTTCTTCGGCGTGGAGAAGAGATCCGAAGGCCGAAAGAACGACAACGAAAGGAATTATCAAGGAATTCATTTTTAACATTTTCACGATTAGGAGTTGGGTAAGTGGTTAAGTTCGGTTCGTAGTTTGCGGGCCCGGTCACGGGCGATGGAAATTCGTTCCAGAGCGGGATCTTGAGGACGTGTAGAAAAGAGACGCTTTGAAAGTTTCGCCCTCGTCGCAGGTTCACTTGAAGTTTCCTCTTCTTTGACAACGACCTCCTCGGCTTGACTGGTTCCTTCATGAAACCACGACTTGGCGCCCACGGCAATCACTGCGATCACTGCTGCTGCGGCCGCGATCCAAGCGAGAGGTAATCGGGTTACCTTTCTCTCAGTCACCGCTTCAAGAGCGAAGGAACGTGACGGGTTCATCGCCGGTAGATCTGCGAGTTCATCACGAAGAACATTAAGCTGATCCAACTCATCAAGGGATCGTCGAGCAGCCGGATCCTTTTCAAGAAGAGCCTCAATTTCGGCAGAGAGTTTGGAATCCGCTTCACCACTCCAATAGAGCAAAAGATCATTTTCGGTCTTTGAGTCCATCGTCCTATTTGTTCGATTCAGATTTCAGGAGAGATTTCACCCGCTTCTTGGCGCGATGCATTCTGGCCAACACCGTTCCGAGCGGAACATCAATTACTTGAGCAATTTCCTTAAAAGGAAGGTCGCCCTGCAAACGCAGGGCCAGCACCTCCCGTTCAGCATCTGGAAGTTGGGCGATGGCCTTATCGAGAGACTGCAGGCGTTCTTTTTGCTCCATCACTTCCCTTGCTGCAGGCTGAAGATCGATTAAGGGATCAGTGCCGAGGTATTCCTCTGGTGCTTCAGCAACCACGGTGCGACGGCGACGACGAATAATTTCGACAGCCTCATTACGACCAATTCGAAACAACCAACTCTTGAAGTGATTTTCCTCCCGATAGCGCGGTAGTGCGAGAAGAGCCTTGGAAAAAGTCTCCTGCATCGCATCCTCGCAATCTTGTGAGTGGTGTAGCATTTGCCAAATAAATTGATAGAGCGAACGTTGATATTTCCCCAGCAACTCGACGGCAGCATCGCCATCCCCATCGCTGCAGAATTTTCGTATTAAGAGAGAGTCATCCACAGGGGTTCAGAGAGCACTAACGGAGATTCACCTACTTTATTTCCGAAATTTGAAACTTTTTTTCTCCTAGCTATTTCAAAGAAGCACTCAAGAGATTTACGACAGCCACATCCGAGAAATATCCAAAGCGACACTCCGGAAATTGCGCCCAGGAGAATGAAGCTTTGCTTCTTCTCTTCGAAACCAACCATCTCAACAAAATCGGAAAATCAACCACAATCTTAAGCCGGGAGAAATTGGCTCCCGGCCTTCGCATACTCTCCTCTGCAATGAATTACTTATTCGACCTCGATTAATTCTGTTAGTCTTATCCTCTTGCTGAATGAATAGGCAAACTGCTAGTTACAAGGTCATCAACATGACTTCATTTCTCAAGTTCATCCTCGCCCTTGCTCTCAACGCCCCTGTTCACGGAGTGGATGCTTTCCGCTTTCAATCCAAAACCGTCGCAGAAAACTTCGCCCGCCCCATGGGGTTCGATCTTGCGCCCGACGGGTCGATCTTTCTTATCGAGCTCCAAGGCAAGGTCAACCGCATCGATCCCACTACAGGAAGCCGGACTATCATCGCCGAGATCAAGGTCTTTGGCGAACAAGAGAACGGCCTTCTTGGGATCACGCTCGATCCAGATTTTGCAACCAACCAACACCTCTTTCTCCTCTACTCACCCGCCGATTTTGTAGGCCAACGCATCAGCCGCTTCACGCTCCAGGGCGACCAACTTACCGATGAAAAGAAAGTCCTCGAGTGGGGCATTCAACGTCGCGAGTGTTGCCACCACGGCGGTATGCTTCAGTTCGGACCCGACGGCTGTCTCTACGCCTCTGCCGGAGACAACACCCATCCCTTTGGCGACTCCGCCTCCTACGCTCCCATTGATCGCCGCCCGGGACGCGAACCTTGGAACGCCGAAAAATCCTCCGCCAATCCTAACGACTTTCGCGGCGGCATCATCCGCATCAAGATCAATCCCGACGCCTCCTATTCCATCCCCGACGGCAACCTCTTCCCTCTGGGCACCTCAGGAACCAGACCGGAAATCTACATCATGGGATGCCGCAACCCGTGGAAGTTTTCCATCGATCCAAAGTCCGGCCACCTCTACTGGGGCGACGTTGGACCCGACGCAGGAAAAGACGGCCCCCGTGGCCCGCGCGGGCACGACGAAATCAACCAGGCCCGCCAAGCCGGATTCTTTGGTTGGCCCTACTTCATTGCCGACAACAAACCCTATGCCTTCGTTGATTTCAGCAATGGCAAGGTCGGTAAAAAATACGACCCTGCCAAACCGATCAACGACTCGCCCCTCAACACTGGACGTCACGACCTCCCACCCGCGAAACCAGCCTTCATCTTTTACCCCTACTCCGACTCAGAGGAATTCCCCATCCTCAAGAAAGGCGGCCGCACCGCCTGCGCCGGTCCCGTTTTTCACCACCGCCCCGAGTTCGAAAAAACACACGGCCTGCCGGCCCACTACGACAACTGCCTTCTCTTCTGGGACTGGAACCGTCCCTTCATCAAGTGGGCTCGCCTCGATGAAAACCAAAACCTCGCCGGCATCGAAGACTTCCCTCTCCCCGTTAAAATCCGCCGCCCCTCCGATGCCCTCTTCGCTCCCGACGGAACCCTTTGGTTCCTCGACTACGGAGCCACCTGGGGCGACAACCCGGATGCCCGACTCCTCCACATTTCCTACCTCCATGGCAACCTCAAACCCCTTGCGCGATTCGAGGCCGATAAAAAACACGGCGCGCTTCCCCTCATAATCCAACTCGATGCCTCTTCCTCTCAAGATCCCGAAGGAGAAAAGCTCCGCTACTCGTGGTCTTTTCAAGGCACCGAATTTTCCACCTCTCAAAAACCAGCTCTCACCCTCATCGAACCCGGCGACCACCCCATTACCCTCAATGTCACAGACCCATCCGGAGCCACCGGCACCACAACCCACACCATCACCACAGGCAACAATCCTCCTGCCCTCACTTTCAAAGAACCACTCGACGGTTCCTTCTTCACTCCCGGGAAACCCCTCGCCTATCGCCTTCACATCACGGACGCCGAAGATGGCGATTCAAAGAAATCTCCCGATTCCTTCGCCGCTAGCGTGATCACACTCGCTCCTCTCGCCAAGGAATCACCCGGACTCTCGGCCATTCGTGCTTCCGATTGTTTCAATTGCCACCACGCCAGCCAAAAACTCATCGGCCCCTCCTTCACCGAAATCGCAAAACGCTACCAAGGTAATCCCACCTCCTTCGACCAATCCGTGCAGCGGGTCATCTCCGGCTCCGCCAAAGTCTGGGGAGAAGTCCCAATGCTCCCCCATCCCAATCTTTCCCGCGATCAAGTCACTGCGATGGTCAGCTGGATCTACTCCCTCAGCGAAACCACGGCACCCCAAATCTTCCGCGGAGTTTCCGGCACCCTCGTTACGCCCTCCCACCAAGGCACACTCGAACTCTCCGCCAATCACACCGATCTCGGCGCCCACTCCGGTAAGGCTTCGCCCCTCTCCGGCACCACCACCATCCGACTACAATCCCGCACCATTCAGGCCGAAAACTTTTCCAAAAACGGAGGCCCTAAATTGCTCAACGAATCCGCCAAGGACGGCAAAGCCTTCATCGGAGCCATCAACCACGACCAGTGGTCCGAGTATCATCGCTTCCGCCTCACGGGCTGCCAAAAGATCACCTTCTACTACGCCTCCGCCGGCCCCGGAGGCACCGTCACTGTGACTGCCAACGAAAAAAAAATCGCCACCGCCCAACTCAAACCCACCGGCGACTGGAACAAGTGGCAGGAAGTCACCGTCCCCCTCGAAAACCTCCCGGGCGGCCTCATCAACCTCCGCCTCACCTTCACCAACCCCGGCCAAAAACACCTCACCAACCTCGACTGGTTCCGCTTCGAATAAGGCAAAGACAGAGCACCAAGGCATACGACGCTGCTGACGCCGGCCGTGTTCAAAAGGCCGTGAAAGCTCTCCTAGAATAATCACAAAAAACAGTTCTGACGAGCGCCCCCACATTCCACCCCCTTCTCATCGAAGATGAAACCCACCTGCCTTGCCCTCCTGTTCTGCACCTGCCTTCTTCCTGGCGATGAACTTGCCAAGACACTGACGCAAGCCGTGGAGGAGGGCACGATTCCCGGCCTTGGCCAAATTCAATTCACCAGCAATACCATCTCCAAACCTACCTACGCGGGAACTCTCCACGTCGATAGCAAGGAGGGCCCCAGACCCGGATCACTCTGGCACATTGGCTCTGATGCCAAGGCGATGACCGCCACCTTAATCGCGCGGCTGGTCGAAAAAAAGAAACTCACCTGGGAATCCACGGTGGCGGACATTTTCCCGGAAAAAGCCAAGGACTTTCATCCTGATGCGAGCAAAATCACGGTCAGCCAACTCCTCGGTCACACCGCCGGACTCCCCGCCAACCCGGGAATAAAACACAAAATCGCTTCCCGGAAAGAGGGAGCAGAAGGTAATCGAAAACTCCGCCTTGAGCTTTTTCTCGAAGCTCTCGAAGACAAACCGAGCGAAGGTTATCTTTATTCCAATCTGGGATACATCGGAGCCGGAGCAATCGCGGCAGAGCTTCTCAACACAACCTGGGAGAAAGCAATGGAGCAGGAGGTCTTCAAACCACTTGGCATCAAGTCCGTTGGCTATGGCGCTCCCGAAGGAAAAAATGTCGTCCGTGGTCACTTCAACGGCCGGGCCAGACCCACCGGCTATGAGGGAGACAACCCGGCGATCTACGGTCCCGCCGGCGGGCTTCATATCTCGCTGGGTGATTGGGCCATTTTCGCCCGAGACCAACTCAATGGTCATCTGGGCAAAGGCAAACTCCTCAAACCCGAGAGCTACCAAAAACTCCACACGCCGGTCACGGACCGCTACGCCTTGGGCTGGGGAGTCTCCAAAAACAGCGACGGTAACGTCATCCGCCTTACCCACGATGGGAGCAACACCATGTGGTATGCCCGCGTCTCCATCGACCTTCGAAAAAACACCGGAATCTGCATCGTCGCCAACGCCAAAAAGGAAGACACCCCCAAATGGATCGGTAAAATCACCGAGGCCGCCAAGGGGAAGTAGGCTTAGAGAGCAACGCGCAAGCGATAAAATTTCCGGCCCGGTGCCCTAGGAATACTCAAGACAATTTTTGACTCTGTCCGAATGATTCCGGCCTCACTGACGTCAGTCCATTGGGTGGGATCCAAAGTGCTGTTTTCTTGAAAACCGATATTCAACTCCTCGGCGTCGGCACGCAGAGGAATTTCATAGCGGAACATCGAATCATCATCAGGATCGACCAAAAACTCGCCCGGCATTTGGGAGCGTTCGTTGGGGTCAAGATCAAGAACGAACTCCAGGAGGTTTTCCAAACCGTCATTGTCCGGGTCGGCATTGGGTCCCGAGATAGCCAGGTCATCTAACTCAGCTCCGTTCCAATTTCCCTCGCGCCATTCAGCAAAGGGATCGGCCGGTCCGGTGACGTTGATGGTGAGAGAATAAGGAGCTGTGCTCTGCCCACCAAGATTTGCAAATCTCCAGGCAACAAGGGTCACGTCAAACACACCAGACTCAGTAGGAACACCAACAATCTTGGAAAATCCAAAATCGATTCCAGTGCCAACTTCTACCGACAATCCCTCAGGAAGACCCTCAGAGGACACATCCCGCATGTTGTATCTATTGGTCGTGAAACTCCATGAAAATTCTTCGTTGAGTTGGGCTTCGGTGGGATTTGTGAAGGTATCATCCTCTGGCTCAATCACGATCGTTTGTCCCGACAGGCTATGAGTGCTCACAAAACTCACCGCCATCGGAGTAGCAACCTTCAAACTCAAGGGCGACCCCAAGAGCGGGCAAATATTCTTAATAAAAGGGAGGCGTTGGGCGAACATGGCCAACGAACTGGTAAGCGCATGCATTGAGCGCTCGTAGTAGAGACGTGCTTTCATTATTTTAATCTCTATAGATTAGTTGCAACCGCAGCCTCCGCCGCCGATTCCATTTCCACCATGAGAGGCTTCCCGGGAGAAAAACATGTGATCAGACATAGCGGCCCCAAGCGGATCACGCTCGGGTTTCATCACTTTACTTGCGAGGTTGGCCCGTTCCGCCGGCGTGGAGACCACGGTGCAGGAAGTCAGGAGGCAGGGTAAGATGATCAGGAGTCTAGTGGGCAAGGACATGGCGGTGAATTGTTGTAGTGTAGTGTGTTTGATCCGTCGTTTGAATTATAGCATCTGTTCCGAAATGACGCGAAATTTCTTTTAGCCCCCCCTCCACGCCCAAAATACAGGCATTCGTGGAAAGCAATCCGGCAGTGAGACAATCGTCGGCGAGACAGGATGCGGTGAGCACGTCAGTTTCAGCAGGAGC
>JAKMEV010000342.1:0-4994 GCA_022425785.1 Akkermansiaceae bacterium
GTGTGCGTCGTTCTCGATAAGAGCTTTTTCGATGAGGAGATAAAGGTCGTTTTGGCTGAGCTTCAAGTTGCCGCCGCGCTGGACCTGACGCATGAGAGAAGAGGAAACACGATGTGCGACGGAAGAAACGAAGGAGCGGTTCTTCTCGGAGAAGATAGTGTCTTCGGGCTCGTTGCGGGAGATGAGGAGGTCGGTAAGAGATTCGCCAATGGCATCGGCGACATCGGCAAGCGAAAAGCTTTCTTCCTGACCGCCCCGAGTGACGACGATTTCAGGAACGGGAGAGCGGAGCGAGTTATCGAGGGTCTCACGCCAAGCGAAGGCGGATGATTTATCGGCAAAGCGGGTGGCGACGGTTTCTTTGAGGGCGAGATCTTCTTCGAGTGTGATTGAACGGTACATTGGAATGGGGCTGATGAGTTGTTAGTTGGAGGTTGGAGGTCAGCAGTTATGAAGTTTGAATATTAATGGTGCTGACTTCCGGGTTAGTGTTTTTTGCGAGTTTTAGGATCCGCTTCAAGGCTGAGGATCAGGGCTTGAAGCTTGGGCGAAATAATTTTGGTTTTGGCAATCATGTGATTACCTTTTTTCTAGAGGAGGCTGGTTGAGCTCTTTGAGAGTGGCTTGGAGAATGTAAAGCTGAGGTTTTAAGGCTGACACAGGCATCGACAACAAGTCGGGAGCTTCGTTTCCAAACAGCAAGGTCTTCGAATGACTTAATCCCACCTATCCCGAAAGCTGATGACTCCCTACCTCCGCCTACTGACTTTTAAAGATCGTCGTCGGAGTAGGCGGCGTCTTCCAGGGCGGAGGCTTTTTGGTATTCGGTTACCTTGCCCTCGAAGAAATTCTGCTCCTTCTTGAGGTCGATTGCTTCGGAAAGCCATGGAAAAGGATTCTCGGTGTTGCCGCCGGCGAGTGGCTCAAGGTGACAATTGACGAGGCGACGATCGGAGATGTAGTCGATATATCGCTCGAACTCGACGATGGAGAGTCCGACCGAATCAACAGGGAGACAGTCGCGAATGAATTCTTTCTCAAGACGAACACCTTCGGCCATGGTCTGGCGAAGGTCTTCCTTGAATTCGGGAGTCATGATGTCGGGGTTTTCGACAACGAGAGAATTCAAGAGCTGACGGAAGACATCGATGTGATTGGATTCGTCACGCAGGGTGTAGCGGAACATTTGACCAATGCCGGGGAACTTGTTCTGCCGGGAGAGGGATAGAATCATTCCGAAGAGGCCATAGAATTGGGTTCCTTCCATCACCTGACCGAACATGAAAATATTCTTGGCGAGAGCCTGTTTGTTTTCGAGGACGGTAAGATCAACGTCACGACGGAGCGAGCGGGAGTTGGAAACAACGAAGTTATTCTTGGCCTTGATGGTTGGGATATCTTCGAACATGGCCTCGCATTCATGTGGGTTGATACCGAGAGAGGAAATCATGTAGACGAGAGAGTCGGCGTGAATATTTTCTTCGTGAGCGTGACGCCCAAGAACGAGCTTAAGTTCGGGGGCGGTGACAAGCTCGCGAACGACGTGAAGAATATTGTCGCCCACGATGCCTTCGGCAGCAGAAAAATAGCCGATGCCCATCTTGATGATCCAGCGCTCGACGTCAGAAATCTCCTCACCTCGCCACTGCTCGACATCTTTTTGCATTTGGACATCTTCGGGCTCCCAATGGTTACCCTTCATTGTCTTATACAAATCGTAGGCCCACTGGTATTTCAGAGGCAAAATATTGAAAAACATGGTTTCGCGGCCATTGATGACGGATTTGGCTGCGATGGCGGCGTCGGCTTTTTCCTTATCGAGGACAAAAGTGCGGTCTCCCAGGGTAATGGTTGTGGTATCGGACATGGAGTATTTTTGGCGTTACAGGCTATGTGCTTAAGAATTGTTAACGTTTCGGTTATCTTTAAGAGTTACGAACCGGTGGCGAGGTGAAGACTATTCCCAAGAAGTCGTTTTCGACAAGAGGTAAGTTGCTCATGTGGTATTACCAAATTATTCACAATACAACATGTTGTATATTGGCCGGTTTCTCAGCACTTCGTGGAAAAAGCCAGAATATGGCGTTTTCTTCGATAAAATCAGGGGTAAACGGGCTCTGAATTGAAACTCTCACAAGCAGGCCAAACCCTCCTGTAGGGCCTCAAAAAAGTTTGAAAGAAAATCACGAATACTTCGGGAAGCTAAATATTCAAAAAAAGAGTGGGCTTCAGGAATACTTGCATAAAAAAAATGGGAGCTTTGCCGAGATATTGGGGGAATTGAGAATAAAAAAAACACCTCATTAAAGCGGCGTTTCTCAATAATGATATCTTTCAGCCAAGTAGAATAACTCAGCCTAGAATCAGATCACGCTATCACAATGTGCCTGCTGGAATTTGAACCTTATTAACCCCCTGATGCTCTCGCTATTTCTCCTTGTTTCCAGGCGTTTCCGACACCCTCGGATACTGACGGTTTAACGATGTGGCGGCTGATGCAGCGGCCACTGCAATTGCCGACTCTTCCACAAACGTAAACACGGGCACGCCAATCAAATCGTCGAAATCCCTCGAGGAAGATCTTTTCAAAGAGACGCAGGTCATCAGTGACATGATAGCCCCATTCCTAATCATGATCGCGCAGATACTCTTCGTCCGTGGTTGGCCACCAGCAACAGACTTCACCATCCTCTCATTTGATCAATCCTTCCTTCATGAGAAACTCAGTTTGCGGTCAAGGCTGCGATATTGAATCGCTTCCAAAACGTGCTCCACACTCAACTCCCCTGCTTCGCCGAGATCGGCAATGGTCCGCGCGACTTTTAAGATTCGATCGTGTGCCCGGGCCGAAAAATTGAGTTGCTCCATCGCTTGCTCTAACAACACGGAACATTCCGAACTGACCTTGCATTCCTGCCGCATCACCTTGGGTCCCATGTCGCTGTTGACGCGCACACCAGGCATGTCGGCAAAGCGTTCTTCCTGCAAGCGGCGACAATTCATGACACGATCCCGCACCGTGGTCGACGATTCGCTGACTTCATCGGAAGAGAGTTGCTTGTAGTCGATGAGCGGAACCTCGACATGAAGATCGATACGATCTAACAGCGGCCCCGAAATTTTCTGACGATAGTTTTCCACTTGGCGTGGACTGCAACGGCATTGCCTGACCGGGTCACCATGAAAGCCGCAGGGACATGGATTGAGAGCTGCAACTAATAAGAATTTTGTTTGGAATCGAAGAGTCCCGGCTGCGCGGGAAATGGTCACCTCACCATCCTCGAGCGGCTGGCGAAGAACTTCGAGAGTGGAACGGCGATACTCAGGAAGTTCATCAAGGAAAAGAACACCATTGTGCGCGAGCGAAATTTCACCGGGGCCTGGATTGGTCCCTCCTCCGAGGAGACCCACATCACTGATCGTATGGTGAGGGGATCGGAAAGGACGTTCGGTGACAAGACCTTCGCGGGCATTGAGAAGACCGGATACTGAATGAATTCGTGTCGTTTCGATCGCCTCCTCCTCCGTCATCTCAGGCATAATCGTACTCATGCGTTTGGCGAGCATCGACTTGCCGGTTCCTGGCGGACCAACCATTAGCAAATTATGTCCGCCAGCGGCGGCGACTTCGAGCGCGCGCTTCACATGATGCTGGCCTTTCACTTCATCGAGATCGGCCGAGTGATCTCTTCGCGGAGTGGAAATTCTTGGCGGGCGAGGCTCGGGAGAGAGTGTCTTCTCTCCGGTGACAAAAGCCCAGGCATCGTGTAAGGAAGTCAACCCGTAGACTTCCAATCCGCTCACCATGGCGGCTTCTCGGGCATTTGCTTTCGGCAGCAGCAAACGACGTCGTCCCGCCGCTTTCGCTCCAAGAGCGATCGAGAGCGCGCCTTTAACCGGTCGCAGCGAGCCGTCTAGTGCTAGCTCTCCAACGATAACGAGATCCTTCGCTTGCGGGAGGTCCTCCTGCTGTTCGCACGCCGTCATCGCCAGAGCGATCGGCAGATCAAAGGCTGGACCTTCCTTCTTCAAATCCGCCGGAGCGAGGTTGATGGTATGCACACCGTATTTGTATGGCAGAGCCGAGGCGCTGAGCGCCGTCGTTACCCTCTCCCCACTCTCGCGAACCGCCGCGTCGGGCAATCCCACGATGACGATGCGACCGGCATTTTGACCGTCGGCCTCGCGGGCACTCACTTCGACCTCCACTTCGACCGACTCCACTCCTCGTAGAGCTGCGCTATAGACCTTTGAAATCATAAAAGGAAATATACTGTTCAATTAAACAGTAGTCACGCTTTTGTTTTGCGGGGTTTGAGTCTCCGGCATTTTTCCGCTAAGGTCGCTCCGTGCTTCAAATCGTCTTCAATGAAATCAGTGCTGCTGAGATTTCCCAACTGGATACTCTCGAGCAACTGGAACTCCTCGACGAATTCAAGGTCACCGAAGACGATCTCGAGCATCTCGATGATGAACGCTTCGGTAAAATCGAGCGTGACGGCAAGACCCTCTACCGTTTTCGCACTCTGGATTGGCGCTTTTATTTCGAAGTCGTCGACGAGCAAGTCATCGTTCACCGCGTGCTCCACAAAGGCACCTTTTCCGACTTCCTCTTCCGCTCAAAACTCCCCCTCGGTGAGGATGAGGCGCTGGCCGACTCCAAGCACTTCTGGAATCTCATCGACGAAGGCCGCCAGGCGCGAAGAAATTAACAAGCAAACACTGAAAAACGCTCGAAAAAGCATCCGGTCGGACTAGGCCAATTGCCTTGATTCGCAACCTCAATCGGCTCTTCATCAAAGTTCGGGACCTGAAGAGAAATTTGGAGAACACCTCAAAAAAGGCCACCCGAAGGCGGCCTTTTTTGGAGTGGTCGGGGAGACAGGATTCGAACCTGCGACATCTGGTTCCCAAAACCAGCGCTCTACCAAGCTGAGCTACTCCCCGCCATTGATGAGGGCGGGAAACTGTGTCAGCCAAACAATAAAGGCAAG
>JAKMEV010000344.1:0-4096 GCA_022425785.1 Akkermansiaceae bacterium
ACACTCGAAGAAGATCTCGCCCTCAAAGAAACCGTCGCCACCCGCTTTGCAGATAAATCATCAGCCTTCGCCTGGCGTGAAACTCTCGACACCTCTCTCCGCTCTCCCGTTCCTGAAATCGTCGTTACTAGGGGCGGTCAGGAGGAAAGCTTCTCGCTCGCCGATGTCGCCGATGCCATTGGCGAATCCCTCACCGACCTCCTCATCTCCCGCAACGAGCCCGAAGACGCCATCTTCTCCGAGAAGAATCGCTCCTTTGTTTCTTCCGTCGCACACCGTGTTTCCTCTTCTCTAATGCGTCAGGTCCAGCGAGGCGGCAACTTGAAGCTTAGCCAAAACGACCTCTATCTTCTTATCGAAAAAGCTCTCATTGAGAACGACGCACACGACGTCGCGAAGTCTCTCGTCTTCAAGCGCTCGCTCGAACGCACTGGCGAAATTTCCATTGACGAAGAACCGCAGGAAATGCCCGTGCGCCTCATCCGTCGTAATGGGAACGTCGTCCCCTGGTCCGAGACCAAGATCGAGCAAGCCGTCTCCCGCGCTTTCCTCACACTCAAGCTCGACCCCACACCCGCTGCCAAGATCGCCCAAGCGGTCACCACCAAGGTGCGCACTGGCGACCAGGCTTTCGTTCACATCGAAGACATTCAGGACCTCGTTGAAAACGAACTCATGCGTCAGGAGCACTTCGATGTCGCACGTCACTACTTCCGCTACCGTGAAGAGCGTGCCCGCCATCGCGAGGAAAATGCCGCGCAACCTGAAGACCCCGCGCAGGAGTCTTTTGTCACCGTCACCACCGAAGATGGCAGATCCGATTTCTGGGATGGCACCGAGCTCAAGAAGCGTATCCAGTTCGCCATGATCGGACTCAAGCTCTCCGTCTCCGAAGAGGATATCGAAAAGGAACTCCGCCGCTCCATCGGTACCGAGATCTCCGCCAGCGACCTCAAGAAGACCATCATTCTCAACTCCAAGACTCTCCTCGAAAAGGATGCCGACATGTCCAAGTTCGCCGGCCGCATTCTTCTCTCATACATCTACGAGGAGGTCCTGCCTTGGAACATTCAGAAAGACGGCGTCGAGTCTCTCAAGCAGGCTCATAAGGAAAACTTCAAAGCCTACCTCAAGCACGGCATCGAGATCAAACGCATCTCGCCTGACATTCTCGAGAAATACGACCTCGACCGTCTCGCCGATGCCCTTGATCCTTCTGCCGACCTCGACTTCGATTTCCTCGGCATCCAGACCCTCTACGATCGCTACCTCAACGTCGACAAGACCGGTAACAAGCCCCGCCGCATGGAAACGCCCCAGTTCTTCTGGATGCGCGTTGCGATGGGACTTTTCAAGGCCGAGAAAACCAACGCCGAAGACTGGGTCATCCGCCTTTACAACCTCTACAAAGGCCGCCGCTTCTGTTCCTCCACTCCGACGCTCTTCAATTCCGGCACCCTCCATTCCCAGCTCTCGAGCTGCTACCTCTACAAGGTCGATGACTCCATCGAGTCCATCATGCATCGCGGCATTGCCGAGAATGCCTTCCTCAGTAAGTGGGCCGGGGGACTCGGTGGATCCTGGACCGCCGTTCGTGGAACCGGAGGCTACATTCAGGGCACCAATGGAGAATCCCAGGGTGTCATTCCTTTCCTGAAGCTCCACAACGACCAGCTCATCGCCGTCAACCAGGGTGGCAAGCGTCGCGGCTCCGGGTGCGCTTACCTCGAGTCCTGGCACAATGACATTGAGGACTTTCTCGAACTCCGCGTGAATACCGGTGACGAACGTCGCCGCACGCACGACATGAATACCGCGAACTGGATTCCCGACCTCTTCATGAAGCGGATGGAAGCCCGCCAGCAGTGGACTCTTCTTCGCTCCAATGAATGCCCCGATCTCCACGATCTCTACGGCAAGGCCTTCGAGCAACGCTACACCGAATACGAAGCGATGGCCGAAGAAGGCAAGATTTGGTCCCGCAAGGTCGAAGCCATCGATCTCTGGAAGCGCATGCTCAAGATGATCTTTGAAACCGGCCATCCCTGGATCACTTTCAAGGATCCCTGCAACCTCCGCAGCCCGCAGGACCACGCCGGCGTCATTCACTCCAGTAACCTCTGCACCGAGATCACTCTCAACACATCCGACGAAGAGACCGCTGTGTGTAACCTGGGCTCCGTCGTTCTTGACACCCACATCACCAAGGATGGCATGCTTGATCACGAGATGCTTCGCGAGACCGTCACCGTGGCCATCCGCGCTCTCGATAATGTCATCGACATCAACTTTTACCCCACCGGTGCCGCCAAGACCGCTAACAGCCGTCACCGTCCCATCGGGCTCGGCGTCATGGGTCTCCAGAACGCCCTCTTCAAGAAGAACCTTCAATTCGCCTCCGAAGCCGCCGTTGAATTCAACGACGAGTTCATGGAAGCGATCAGTTACTACGCCTACAGCGCGAGCAGCGAACTCGCCGGAGAGCGCGGAACATACAATTCCTACAAAGGCTCCAAGTGGGACCGCGGCATCCTGCCACAGGACACCGTCGATCTCCTCGAAGACGAGAGGGGAGTGAAGGTTGAAGTTCCCCGTGGCGGCAAAATGGACTGGCGTCCCGTCCGCGAGAGCATCGCCCAGAACGGCATGCGCAACTCCAACGTCCTCGCCATCGCGCCAACCGCCACCATCTCAAACATCATGGGCACCACTCCCTGTATCGAGCCCAACTACACCAACTTGTTTGTGAAGAGTAATCTCGGTGGCGACTTCACTGTCCTCAATCCAGTCCTCGTCAACGACCTCAAGAAGGAAGGCCTCTGGAGCTCCGAAATGATCGACCAGCTCAAATACTTTAACGGCGAACTCGCCGACATCGAAGGAATCCCCGAGCACCTCAAGGCGAAGCACAAAACTGTCTTCGAAGTCGGATACCAAGCGATCATCGACGCCGCCGCGAGACGCCAAAAGTGGATCGATCAATCCCAATCAGTAAACCTCTTCCTGGCGAAGCCCGACATGAAGTCTCTCAGCCACATGTACCGCCACGCCTGGCATACTGGCCTCAAGACCACTTACTACCTCCGCACCCGCCAAGGCAGCGACATCGAGAAATCAACCGTCTCCAAGGCTGAGAAAAAGGAATACACCCCGGAAGAAGTGAAAGCTTGCAGCATCGAAGCCATGCTCAACGGCGAGGAATGCGAAGCCTGCCAGTAATCAGAAAAGCGGCCATCTTGGCCGATTTCCACTAATTATTAGAGGCTTATTGGAATTAGTTATTTAAAGCTTGTGGATATGAAAATTGGTCGGATACTCCGCTCCCCATGTCAAAATTCGACTTGAAAAAAACAGTAGTTGGAGGCTTGTTTGCAGCATCCATTTTCGCATCGACAACGTCGTGTAGCACAATTCTCTCCAAGATCCCGGCTGAAAAGCTTGCCGAGCCCGCTCGATCAATGGTCTTGGATGCCAGGAAAGAACGAGCCGAGCTTCTGAAGCAGTATTCGGTGGGATCAGCACAGATGCTTGAAGCGTTAGCCGTAGTTAAGGGAGCTTTGGGTTACGAGGACGAGGCACTGGCTCTTAAAAGCCAGGCTGGTATTCTTCGTCAGTCAAGCTCCTCGGAGCTCGAAGCTAACTTAAAGCAGAGTAACAAGCTAATTGCGAAAGTAAATAAGAGTTTGTCAGCGTCAAATCACAAAGGAACACTTGGGCAAGCTGCCTACAACAGGCATGTGAGTCTCAGAAGCACAGCGCGTGATAAGCAATTTAATCTTCTGATTACTCGTGCGATTCCCGAGATTGTTGGTTTAACCAAAGCTGCTAAAGAGGCATCCACAATAGAGAAAGCCGCAATCATCGCGCAAGCTGATCGATACATTACGGTGATTACTGACTTCAAAAAGATCGACGATGTTGAGACTACCGTTGACGAGGTCGCGAAGGGCTATGGTCTTGCTGTGAAAAAGCGCAAGGAATACAAAATTGATGCAGCTCTCAAGAAAGCCATGCCTTCGGGTGAAGGGCTTCTCGGTGGACTCAAGTTTTAAACTCTCATGAGTTAGTGAAATTTCAGGAAGCTAGTTCGCTAATC
>JAKMEV010000368.1:0-11037 GCA_022425785.1 Akkermansiaceae bacterium
CCTCCAGAGCAATGCGGTCCCATTTCCCCTTCTTTTTTGGAAAATGAGACGGAGGAATCTTAACCATCCCTTGCTCGCTAAGAATGGGATGGATTGCCGAAACTCCCAATTCCACGGCTTTTTGGACGATGAGATCAAAGGTTTTCCCCTTGGGAATTCCTACTGCGATCTCAATTCGGGGGCTTAATGTCTGGCTTTTTCCTGACTCTTCGACGGCAACGTCGATTGAATTTCGATTTACTGAAGTGATGGGGCCACGCGCCCATCCACCTTTACCATCGAAGCCTTCAATCCAGTCCCCTTCCCGCTTTCGCATTACCCGGGAGCAATGGCGGGCTTCTTCTCCGTGCAATGAAAAAGGCTCGTGCCATCCCTCGGGGGGAATCCAAAAACGATCCATGGGGATAAGTTTACAGATCAAAGAAGCGTTTGGCTTTCTCAAAAAACCCCTCCTGCATTGGAGAGTTCTTTTCGCCAATCGATTCAGTGAATTCCTGAAGCTTTTCCTTTTGCTCCCGATTAAGCTTGGTGGGAACCTCAACTTGAACATCAACATGCAGATCGCCTTTGCGTCCGGATGACAAACTTGTCATTCCGCGATCACGCAACCTGAAGGTCGTTGAGCCTTGGGTTCCCGGAGGAACTTTAATCGTGGCTCGACCGGTGAGAGTGGGCACCTCGAGTTCACCTCCCAAGGCCGCAGTTGAAAAAGGGACAGGAATCTCACAAAAGAGATCATCGCCATCTCTCTGGAAAATATCATGATCTTCCAAATGTAAAAATACATATAAATCCCCGGCAGGGCCGCCGCGCAATCCAGCATCGCCCTTGCCTGTGGAGCGCAATCTCGTGCCATCATCGACCCCTGCGGGTATCCTAATGCTAACCCGCTCGGGCGCTTGGGCTCTTCCATCTCCATCACAATCCCCACATGGATCAGAAATCACCTGGCCGGCGCCACGGCATTCCGGACATGTTGCTTGCTGAATGAAAATACCACGCTGTTGGGCCACCACGCCGCGCCCACCGCAGGAAGAACAGGCCTTCGCACCACCGCCACCGGATCTTGAGCCGGATCCAGAACAATTGCCACAGGAGGCATACTTTTCGATCTCGAGTTCCTTTTCCACTCCTTTGGCGGCTTCTTCAAGAGTGATCTCAAGGTCATAACGTAAATCACTCCCCCGCTTTTTTCCGGAAGCATCGCGACGGCGTCCGCCACCGCCTCCGAAGAGGTCGTCGAACATGCTTCCGCCTCCGCCTCCGCCTCCCCCAAAGACCTGGCTGAAAATATCCATGGGGTCGTGGAATCCACCCCGACCTCCACCACCACCACCGCTTTGGAAAGCGGCGTGTCCGTAGCGATCGTAAGCAGCCCGCTTTTCCTCGTCGCCGAGAACTTCGTAGGCCTGTCCCAGTTCCTTAAACTTCTCTTCGGCATTTGGATCATCGGGATTTTTGTCCGGATGATGCTGCACCGCTGCTTTGCGGTATGCCTTTTTGATTTCTCCCTGACTGGCGGTTTTTGAGACCCCCAGAACTTCGTAAAAATCTCGTTCGCCGGACATTTATTCAGCTTCTTCGGTTGGGGTTTCGGAGGCCTTGGCAACGACCACGACAGCAGCTCGTAGGAGACGATCATGAATGCGATACCCTTTGCGTTTTACAAAGAGGATTTCACCCGGCTCTGCGCCGTCCTTCTCCTCTTCAGCCACAGCCTCGTGAATATTGGGATCGAAAATCCCTTCGGCAGGGACCTCCACCAGGCCTTGAGCGGCAAGGAAGTCATCAAGTTGTCCTTTCACCATTTCCATGCCTTTATAAATCATGGAATCCTGCTCCTGCTCTGCCATTTGCAGGCCCATTGAAAAGTTATCAAATACCGGCAATAATTCTTCGATCAGTCCCGCCCTCGCAAATCTTAAATCTTCCGAGCGTTCGCGCGCCATTCGCTTGCGATAATTGTCAAGATCAGCGGCGGTCCGAATCGCGGCCTCCTTCCACTTCAAAGCTTCCGCCTCGGGAGTCAGGGGGACTTCTTCCTCGGGAGTTTCCTCCGTGGATTCCGCCTCTTCTTCTTCAAGCTCCACCTCCCCAACAACTTCATCAGTCGAGGGGACTTCCTCTTCAATGGGCTCAGTTTCCTGCGCGCTATCTTGCATGGCCGAAACCAATAGCTCCAGTCAGCCAATCGTCAACCTATTTACCTGCCTCAAAAAGCCCTCCTCATCGATTTCCCGGGCCTTGATCTCCACTGACGCCGAAAAGGCCGGACCGGAGATCCTTCCTTGATTGATAGAGAATCCTGGGAGTAATTTTCCCTCGCTATCCTCTTTCCAGCCAGTTTGGGGCATTTGAGTAGTGGTTTCGTAATCGGGATCAGGAATGGCAAAGCTGACCACTCTGCCCTCCTGAACCAAGCAACCAAAGACTTCTCCATCACTGGAGGCCTTCTCATCAAAAGACCAAACAGAGATCTTCTTTCTCCTGAGCTTGCCAATAAGTTCATTTCTTCCCTCAGCACTGCGAAGAATTACACAATTGCTGCGGGTCTTGAGCGCCTTGGCCAAAATCTCGCCATCGGTGGTCCCATTCACCAAATTGACCCGGGCGCGAATCACCGTGGGCCAGAGGATTCCCAAAATCCCACTGAGATCATCATCTCTCCACTCAACCAACATTCTGGAGCGGCGACTGGCGATATTGACCTGTCCCAGTTGCAGGGCATTCACCCTCATTTGCCGGGCCCTCTCACTTCCCTCCCGACATTTTTTTAATATTGCAGAGTATCCCGGGGGAAGTCCTCTCTTGGACCTGGGCTTTCGATATGTCTTGGGCCGGAATCTCTTTTCCCTCTCCGTCGCCGTAATGACTGAGAGGTCTCGTAATCTCCCGGCAAGATGATCTGTGGGATTCATCAAATCACCGAAGGCAACATTGACTCCATATTTCAAGGTGCGGGGATATTTCTTAAGGAAATTCCCTTCGGCAAAAGACCAAACCGATCCCCAAAGTCCATCCATATAGGCTGGTAGGATGGGACA
This sequence comes from Akkermansiaceae bacterium, assembly GCA_022425785.1. Classification (GTDB taxonomy): domain Bacteria; phylum Verrucomicrobiota; class Verrucomicrobiia; order Verrucomicrobiales; family Akkermansiaceae; genus SW10. The sequence continues at coordinate 3,045 of JAKMEV010000368.1, forward strand.
CTTGGCGCGCTTTGCGATCATCTGATATCCCCGCTTCAATTCGCTCACCCCTCCGGTCCGTGACAATTGACCTTCCGGGAAAATGCAAACCACGGCACCTTCATTGAGAGCATCGCTGGCAACGCGAATCGCGTCTTTCGCTTTCGACGGGGTAATGGGAACCGTGTCGAAAAAACGCGCCATTTTCCCGATCCACTTCCGCTCAAAGCAATCGGCGAACATCAAGAAACGGATCGGCCTCGGACATGCTGCTGATAACACGATGGCATCAATGTAGGTCAAATGATTTGAAACGAGCAAAACGCCACCCTCGCGAGGAATCTTATTCCCCCCCTTGACCTTAAGTTTGTAAATGGAGCGAAAAACCCCCAGCACAATTAATCTCACGAAGTCCCTGGGAAGAAGCCGCATGATGTAGATTGTGGCCCACCCGCAAATTACGGCGATGAAGATGAATTGCATCCAGCTGGGAACTCCAAGAGCCTTGAGACTATACTGCAATCCCACCGCAAACACTCCTGAGAGATTGGTGCACAAATTGGAAGCGGAGATTACCAACCCCCGCTCACCATTCGGTGCTCTATCTTGTTGATAAGCGTTTAGCGGAACGAGAAACATCGCCGCACCACAACCTGATAAACCGAGAAGAATATTCGCCGACCATCCGGCTGGGGTAAATGCCAGGGCCAACATCCCCGTGGTCATCATCAGACCTCCCACAGGAATCAAACCCAATTCATTTCGACGGGCGCAAACCAAGCTCGCCGAAATACTGCCGACAACAATTCCCACCACGACTGGAGTCCACAACAAGGCGGTCTCCACTCCCATTCCCGCGAAACTCCCCTTCCGTTCCTGGGCAATTTGAATCAAGAGCAATTGTAGAAACCCTCCAAATCCCCAGAAGAACGCGATTCCCTTTGTGCTTCGCCACAGAGGGAGGTTCTTCCTTACTTTCATCAGGTCACTGAAGTGCTTGAAGACCACTCCTTTGGAAAAAGTTACGGCGCCCTGAGGTTTAGTGGGCTGAATAAGATGGCACAGGATCAGAGAGATGACCGCACCAATGAGAATCCAAAGAATCGGAATCATGGCAGCCTTCCATGGCTCCGAATCCAGCCCCTGTTGAATGCCCCATTTATCGAACCAGACCCCACCGAAAATTTGACCAAGCAGAATGGCCAGAATCACCGTCCCTTCCATGACCCCATTGGCAAAGCCCAATCGATTTGATCCCACAAGCTCCTTCACCACCCCCATCTTGGCGGGACTGAGAAGCGCCGACTGCATCGCAAGCAAGAAGAAAGCTGCTAACACAATCACCAAGGCCAGTCTTGAGTGATCCTTTCCAAAAATCGTGCCCACCCAAAGAGCTCCGCCCATCATTCCCAAGACAAAGAGCTGGAACCACGAGGACCAACGAATGACCCGATCTTTGGCAAAGCGATCGCCCAACCACCCTGCCGTGGGAGCAAACAGGATGAATGGCAATACCATGAGGAGTCCCAGAATGTATTCCATGCCCTCTGGGGCTAAGCCAAGACCAGCTAAAGCCACACCGAGAGGGATCAGGATGAACTTCGCGAAGTTGTCATTGAAAGCATTGGTCGACTGCATTCCCACCAGCGCCCAAAACGACATCCATTCGCGTTTTCCCGGTTCTTTTTCCTCAGTTGTGTTGCTCACCCCGGTAAATTACGTGAATTTGATCATTCCTCTAAATCGATATTTAAAGTGAAAACATCGATAAAAATGACTAATCTTTTGAAGATACTAGGAACCTTAGGCTCTCTGGGCACGCATAAAGACGACATTCTGATTCACAGAACCCCTTCCTTCCTTTTTCCTCTCCCCGTGCCCTGTCTCCTTGCCATCGAATCGTCCTGTGACGAAACCGCAGTCGCGATCATTTGTCGCGAAGAAGGGAGACCACGCCTGCTCACCTCATTAATCTCCTCCCAGATCGAGATCCATCGGGAATACGGTGGTGTCGTTCCTGAAGTGGCTTGCCGTAACCACGCTCTCCGCATCCGACCACTCGTTCAACAGGCGCTCGACGACGCCAGCCTCTCTCTCGAAGAAATCGACGCATTCGCCGCGACCCGTGGCCCAGGCTTGGCCTCCTCCCTTCTTGTCGGCTTTTCCTACGCCAAGGGACTTGCCGCTGCTACCCGGAAACCCTTTTACGGCATTAACCACATGGAAGGTCATCTCCTTTCACCATTTCTCGGACCCGGCAAGGTAGCGCCTCACCTCGGGCTTATCGTTTCCGGGGGCCACACTCTCCTCATCGATGTCCAAGGGTTTGGAAATTACAAGTTGATGGGGCATACGATTGACGACGCTGCGGGCGAGGCTTTTGATAAAGTTGGACGCATGCTCGATCTTCCCTATCCCGGTGGCCCCGAAATCGAAAAACACGCCCGCGAGGGGAATCCTAAAGCCTTCCATTTCCCCAGACCTCGGCTTAAAGACGCGCCGCTCGATTTTTCTTTTTCAGGGCTGAAAACCGCAGTGCTCTACCAGCTTCAAAAACTGGAAAATCCGCACTCTCAACTCGCCGACCTTTGCGCGTCGTTCCAGGCCGCAGTCATCGATTCCCTTGTCAAAAAAACAATTCTAGCCGCGCTGGAGGCGGATCGCCAAATGATCACCCTTTCCGGAGGAGTCGCTTGCAACAAAGCCCTCCAATCAGCACTTGGGGCAGCGGCGAAAGAAGCAGGAATGACTCTACTTCTTACCCCGCCAGCACTCACCACCGACAATGCCGGCATGATCGCGTTCGCTGGGCTCCTTTCTTCGGAAAATCGTGATGCCGACAGTCTGACTATCGGGATAGATCCCAATCTTTCTCTGACGGCATAATTCATTGCGAGGGATACCCCCAGAATTATCTCTGGAGGATAACGCTTCGCCTTCATTTAAGGAGCGCCGCAAATGCTCCGACCGGTTTATCCATTCAAGCAACATGGTGAATCCAAAGGGGATCTCCAGGAAATCCCGTCGCCTTGCATGATTTCCACGCAACTCTCCTTCACCTCGTCGGCCTCAATCAGAAACTCACTAGCGTGAAAGAGTCCAAGATCCTGAAGGATCTTCTTTCCTAACAATCACTTCTTGGGTGCCGCAACCGCGGGAACGTTTAATTTGCGTGCCCAGATATTGCGGAAGCGAACCGGATTACCGTGATCCTGAAGTCGCAAACCGCCTGCCTTACTTTTTCCGCCAGCTTGAACTGCAAATTGAGTCACGACTCCATTGTGCAGAACGGTGATAGAGCCCGGTTGAATCACTTTCCCGTCGGCCCCCTTTTTCTCGCGAATGCAAATGACATCGTAAGTTTGCCATTTACCCGGACCACGGCTTGCGTTCACCAATGTAACGCTCGCTTTGTAGAGGGACGAAGCCTGTCCATCGGGATAAGTGTCATTTTGAAATGAATCAAGAACCTGCACCTCGGGATATCCGCCGATAAAGACTCCACTGTTTCCGCGTCCCTGGCTGTTCCCTTTAACTTCAGCCGGTGTGCGCCACTCGATGTGCCATTGGCAGTCGCCTTCGATCTGATCGAGTGTTTCGATCTGGCCGGTTCCTCTCACGACTTCCATGTAGCCATCCTTTACCAGCCAGGAGACAGTTTTTCCGTCCTTCTTTTTCCCGCCCTTCCATTTGGAGAGATCTGTCCCGTCAAAAAAGACAATGGCGTCGGAAGGAGCCTTCCCAGCCTGATCATCTGAGGAAAACCCCGGAGGAGTCACCACTGCCGGGCGGTGGCTTTCCATCTTTTCTTTGCTCCAACGGCCGGCATCCGAGGTTGACTCGCCCTCCTCGGCAAGAAGAGCTGTAGCGGCAAGAGGCAGGGTAATAATGAAGGTGGAAATTTTCATAATATTTTGTGTTCGAGACAACTCATACGGAATACCTGCTCTTGATCTCTCAATTGAGCTGACTTTGCAGCTTACTCTCTTTGCGCACCACTCTGACCTCCGCGGCAAGGCAGGTCCCTTTTGCGTCGCGACTTTGTCCGGCCAAACCAGCCCCCCTCCCCGATACTTGTTTCCTCTTAAACCCGGATACGCCAAAGTAAGGATTGGAGCAAAAATCTGCACTATCGACATCAGCAGTGTTGAAAAACGCATTGACAGGGCGCCCGCCAACAATTCCGTGATCGCGTCATCCTTCGTAATCTTGGAGACGCCGCTGCGAAATTCTATGCAACCAATTAAGCTGAGGTGCTACCCTTCCATTCGCCTGCCCCCACCGGACACCTCTGTGCAAATAAAGACGCGAGCGAAACCGTAATGATTGTCAGGTCTTAGCTGGTGACTTGCGCTAGGAGTAACCTTCAAGGGTAGTATGCCGCGCAAAACCTTAGTGCCCCCACCACATGCCTTAACGATGGGGGAAGACGCAGATGAGAATCCTATCAGTAAGATGACGGTGTTAGCAAAATGCCATTCCTGCAATCAAGAGAGGTTGAAAACTTAGGAGTTAACCCCCAACCTGTTTTCCAAAATCTCAATCGAAATTCCTGAAGGTTTTAAGCTGTCCACACTAGCTTTCCGCCAAAGCCTTGTATAAATGATCTAATCCACTGCGCAACATCCACGCACGTTTAGTGTTATCTTTCAAGCTGTTGGTAGCGCTCACCAGAGTCTCCATTGCTCCAAGGAACTCGCCACTAATTTTCTTGGTCGCAATCAGTTCCATCAAGCAATCACGATAAATATCAGCGCAGCCCTGATGGTCTCCCTCGTTGAAAATAGGGACGCCACGGCCGATCGCAGATTCGATTAACTCGATGGGTGATTTCGGGGTGGAAACGTCCACTGAAGCCTTGGATATACTCTCCTCTTCAGGGAGAAGGACCGAGTCAATCACATGGAATACACCATTGTCTGCAACGATGTCTGTTGAGACGATCGTTGAAGAATTCACTTTCAGCAACCCATCCTCGACCTTGAACGTGAGAGGCTCACCGGAGAATGACACGGCCCTCTTCGCGTTCAACGCATCCCCAGCTGAAACCTTCCCATTGAGGACATGCATCGCGAGAATCTTTTGCAGAGTCTTCTTATTCCCCGGCTTCAGGAGCGACTCCAGTGCTCCTTCCGGAAGCTTACTAAAAGCCTCGTCGGTTGGAGCTAGGATGGTGATTTCCGATGCGCCGGAAAGCGTATCCGAAAGTCCGGCAGCCTGGACCGCGGCCAAGAGGGTGTTAAACTTTCCGGACCTTTTGGCGATTGCCACTAAGTCAGTCTCAGGTCTTGGTGGAAGCAACACCGAATCAATGACGTGAATTGTCCCGTTCGAGCACTGAATGTCCGAGTTGATTAAAGTGGACTCATTCACCCTAACCTTTCCATCGGAAAACGTGACCGTAATACTCTCTCCGGTAATTGCTTTAGCCTCTTCAACCTCTAGTGCACCAGCCAATCTTATGGAACCGGCAAGAACATGATATTTCAGGAGACTTCCAAGCTCGTCACTATTCTCGGGCTTCAGAAGACTGGAAACCACTCCCGCAGGGAGCTTGCTAAACGCTTCGTCGGTAGGAGCAAAAACAGTGAATGGCCCATCACCTTGTAAGGTTTCAACGAGCCCAGCGCTGGTTAAGGCCTTTGCAAGCGTTTGGAATCGACCGTCGGAGAGGGCTGTCGCAACCAAGTCGCTTGGATTTGCACCACCGTATGTCCTAATCCAATCAACATTGAGTTCAAATGCCCCTGGGTTCTTATCGGCAAGCAGCAAACCAACCCGACTGACTTTCGAAGGATCAAACACCTCGTCCTTCAAGTTCATTCCTCTGAAGCTCCCTTTAAATTGATCGAAAGGAATCTTCACCTCCACCCACTCACCCCTGCTTGTTTTGAACTCGGCCATGAATGATATCTCCATGCCCCTGAAGCGAGCGTCGGTGCCGAATCTCATTTGATAGGTCCTCCCATCGCCTCTAACGCGGACGAGCAGACCATCGGCCCCGCTGAGATCCATTTTTACCCTCTCTGTCCGAATCGAAGAAAAACCCCCATTGTTTTCAAGAGAAAGCATTCCCTTGAAAGTCAGAATACCCCCATCGCTCACTCCAAAATTGCCCTTAGAGAGCCCTCCCATGACTCCATCGTCCACAACCCGCCACGACAGAGAGTCGGACTCTGTCTTGTCAAATTCCGTAACTGAGTCCACGGCTGCGCCAAGAGTGAGGCCCGAGGCCGGCAACCCGGCAGTAAACAGGATGGTGGTGAGGAAAATACTTTTCACTGCTGGGAACCATCCATCGGAAAAACGAGTGTCAACGTGTTTTTCTCGAAGAGCTTAAATTCTTAATCTGCCTGCCGGACCTCAATTGCGCCCGAAATCCAGCCGGGAAAAAGCATTTCTCTTGCTGAAAACTTTTCCAATCTTCTGTGAAATCCAAAAAATGAGGGGGGTAGAATCCGCATGCCCTTTGTTTTTTCTATTCGGCCGCCAGAATCTATGGATTGGCATGCTCGCAGGAGCCATCGAAGAATTTGTTCTCTGCCCCGGCGACAATATCGGCAAAATGGTATCCGCTGCCTGAGCGTCATCGCCGAGCGCTAGTAAGTCACGCGTGCACCAAGAGGATCGAATCAACCGCGTGATCCTGGTGGAGGATATCCGACACGACGACGAGGGGTGTCCCCTGTTGTATTCCATGGTGCGTTCGGAGTAATTTAACCGCAGTTGAGATTGTCTCTCGGGGTGGCTTGCTGAACGAGATTTGGAAACTTTTCACCCCTCTTGAAAGCGTTAGGGTTTGGCAGGTGCCTCCTTCAGGAGTGAAGGCGAAGATCTCAGACATAGGCCGAAGCAATGCTGCCCGGTGAGCGGTCTTCCCTGATTTGGTAAAGACCAACAACAAAGCTCCAGAAAGAGAGTCAGCCAAACCAACCGCAGCCTTAATCGTCTTTTGCTTCTCAGTATCAAGGATCGCCTCTTCTCCATACCCAAGCCCTCTCGAGCGTTCGATGCGTCGAGCAACCCGATCCATCAATTCAACACAACGCACCGGATACTTCCCAACCGTCGTTTCTCCCGAAAGCATGATGGCGTCGGTCTCCTCATAGACTGCATTCGCGACATCGGTCACTTCAGCTCGAGTTGGAGTGGGGCTTTCAATCATCGATTCCAGCATGTGAGTTGCCACGATCACCCGACGTCCGATTTGATGACAGCGCTTAATGATCTTCCGCTGAATAATGGGAAGCTCTTCCACATGAACCTCAATCCCTAAATCACCACGAGCCACCATGATTACATCGGACTCTCGGATGATGTCGTCGAGATGCTTCATCGCCTCCTGGTCTTCGAGTTTTGAAACAATCTGCGCGCTGCCCCCTGCAATCCTTTGCGTTTCTCTCAACTCTCGCACGTGGCTGGCATCCCTCACGAATGACCCAGCAATATAATCCGTCTGACACTCCGCCGCAACTTTGATGTCGGCATGATCCTTTTCGGTGAGCGCTGGAAGATTTAAGCGCACTCCGGGGAGATTGATATGACGCCGCGACCCCATCTCGCCCGATGTTAAAGCCTCGCAGACAATGCGATCCTCGGACGTCTTCTCAATCTTCATCAAGAACTCTCCATTATCTACCGTCAGTTCGTCTCCTTCGGAGACATCGGACATCAACCCAGGATAATTCACCGTCGTCGATTTCTCGATCTGCGGAGCCGATCCTTCCACCCGAAATTCCACTCGGTCTCCTTTAGTTAGAGCGATCTTCTCTTCCACATCTCCGGTGCGAATCGATGGCCCTTGTAGATCAAAAAGCACCCCAACTGTTCTTCCCACGTCTTCTGAGATCGCTCGGATTCTCGGGACAATTTCACGACACCACTCATATCGGGCATGACTCATATTGAGACGGAAAACATCTGCGCCAGCTTCGACTAGTTTCCGCAACATTTCCGGAGATTCCGTCGCTGGTCCCAAAGTGCAAATAATCCGGGTTTTCCTCGTTTCGCTCAC
>JAKMEV010000376.1:0-2779 GCA_022425785.1 Akkermansiaceae bacterium
CCTATGAAATACTCTGATTCTCCCAAGAGTAGCTGCTCTTCGTATCTGCGAAAAGCGGCTTCATTACAATGGCTCGTAACTGCCCTCCTGCTACCTGCCTTCTTTTTCTGGACGCCAGTCTACTCGAATCCTCGAGGCGGTGTCGTAGTTCACGGTGACGTGCAATTCTCAGGCACAGGCCGGAACTTGCAGATCAGACAGAACAGCAGAAACGCGATCATCAACTGGGACGACTTCTCGATCGATGCGGGAGAGTTGACGCAGTTCCGCCAGCCGAACTCAAGTGCGGCAGTGTTGAACCGAGTGACCGGAGGAAATCCTTCTGCGATTCACGGAGCGTTGCGAGCGAACGGAAATGTTTTTGTCATTAACCCCAATGGAATTCTGATCGGTGCGGGAGGCTCGATCGACGTTCATGGGTTGGTGCTTTCGACTCTGGATGTAGATAACGGAGAATTCCTTGCGGGAGGAGACATGGTCTTCAAGGGCAACTCCGATGCTGGTATTACCAACATGGGCCGGATCAATGGAATCGGGGGAGACGTATTCCTGATCGGTAAATCAATTTCGAATAGTGGGTCGATCACTGCGACTGGAACCGTTGGACTGGGGGCAGGCGAGGAGGTGCTGCTCTCCGCCGGCGAAAGCAGTACCGGTGAGCGACTGTTTGTTCGAGCAACCGGTGCCGGAGCAAGCGGCACTGGTATCTTTAACGATGGCACCATTCAAGGTGCTGCAGTGGAGTTGAAAGCGCACGGCAACATGTTTGCCCTCGCGATTAACAACAAAGGCTCAGTCCGGGCGACAGGCGCGTCCAACTCAGGTGGTCGCGTCTTTTTGCGTGGTGCCGGCGGCTCTGTCCGAAACTCGGGTGACATTTCCGTTTCCGGCCCCGGGCTGGGTAGCGGAGGCCGTGCCGTGATTGAGGCAGCCTACGCTCGTGTCGATGGAGCGATCCGTTCCGAAGGCGGCAGCATCAGCATTGCTTCTTCCGGGACTGCTGATATCGGAGCCAACATTGATGTGTCTTCCGCGACCAGTCGTGGTGGTGACATCGTGATCGAAGGTCAGGACATCAATGTGACTTCGACAGCAAGCATCGATGCTTCCGGTGCTACCGGAGGCGGAACGATGCAGATCGGTGGTGGATTTCAGGGCCGAAACAGCGAGATCGAAAACGCAATCAGCCTCAGGGTGGCTGAAGGCGCCACGATGGCGGCCAACTCTTTGGAGACCGGCGACGGCGGTGTCATCATTCTCTGGTCTGATGGCGACACGATCTACAATGGTGACGTTAGTGCAGTAGCTCTGGGAGCCAGCGGTAACGGTGGATTCGCGGAGATTTCCGGAAAGCGAAATCTGGGATTCTATGGTTCCGTAGATTTGACGGCTGCGAATGGCGCAGCAGGAACTCTGCTTCTCGACCCGACTGACGTGACGATCAGCAGCGCAGCGACGACCGCTCCTGGTGCGACGAACCCAAATATTAACAACGTTGACCTCTCTACAACGCTTGATGGCGGGACGAACGTTGTCATCACCAGTAATTTCGGATCCCTCTTTGAGCAGGGTAATATAACTGTCAGCGATGCAGTGGAGTGGTATGCGGACGACAACACGACAACTCCGGGAACGCTGAGTATTCTTGCGCAGGGCAGTGTCGTGATTCGTGATCACGTTCGCAGTGCTGGCACCGGTGGAATCAACCTGGTTGCCGGTTGGGACGGGACGACAGGTATCATCGATCCTCTTGCGACAGATGGTCCGCAAACCAACCTTGCGAATGCGAATGGCTTCAATATGGACGCTGTCCTGGCGACCATGAACGATGGAAATGCGGCAAATGATGCTGCCGGATTAAATGGAGGAAACATCATCATTGGTTCGACGGACCAGAATGATCTCACCGCCCGCATCCGGGTGGATACTCAAATTGAAGTCGGAAGTCGATACGGTGATACGAAGCTTGCTGGTCACGATCTTTACATGTGGGCACCGACACAGCCGGCCTCCGGAAGTAATGCGCAAGAGCGCTATGTGCAGTTGGGTTTCCGCGACTCGGGATTCGAATATGAGATTGGTACAGCGAACAACGGCCAGCTGAATGAGTGGTGGGGTAATACGGCCGGCAATGTCCGCGCGAAAGACTATATTACTGACCTCGGAGGAACCCGTTTTGCTGGTGGCGAATTTGACGGTGCCGGAAGTGGTGCCGACGGCGATATTGCGGTTCAGCTGAGCGGTCGCCTCGACATGCGGTCTGGAGATGACAATCGTCAGTATGTGCAGATCGGTCATGGTGGTAGTGTTCAAGACGGCTTGGAGACGGACCGGAACAATGATTCCAAGACAACTCGTGATGGCTATGTGATCGATCCCGGCGACAACTCACGTCAGTTTTTCTCAAGCACATGGAGGACAAATATTGAAGCAAATCCCTTCAATGCTTCCGATGTCGGGAATACACGCGACTACAGCATTCGTGGAGATATTACGGTTCACGCAGCTGAGGATATCCTCGTTCTGGCCGCTCCTGCGCTGGAAGCGAACGCAGCTCGCGCGGCGTTGAATGCTGCCAACCAGGATGCTACAGGAGGCCTTTCCGCTCAAATTGGCCACGGTGGTATCGAGAACCATGGAAGTTTCCACGGGAACGTTTCAGTGACAGCTGACGGCGCTGTTTCTGCAGGGGATTCAACAATCGCCCGTCCCGAGGGGATCGCCATCGACGTGATTGGTGGTCGTGGCACGTTCAGCTTTGCCCGTATTGGACACGGAT
>JAKMEV010000380.1:0-2934 GCA_022425785.1 Akkermansiaceae bacterium
GGGCTGAGCGAGCAGGTGGGGGCCTTTAAGTTGTTTCGCGTGGGGCAGTTGGGAGGATTAATCAAGTTTTTCAAAAAGCAGGGGGCCACCGAAGCGATCATGGTTGGCCAGATCGCCCCCAAAAATCTTTTCTCTCTCTGGCCTGATATGCGGATGGCGAAAATGCTTTATGCGGTGAAAGAGCGGAATGCCGAGTCTCTCTTCGGAGCGATTGCGGGCGAGTTGGAGAAGGACGGTATCACTCTCCTGCCTGCGACGACCTTTCTGGAAGATCAGATGTCCACGGAAGGCCTCCTATTCGGCTCTGAGATTTCCGAGCGGGATTGGGAGGATGTTCATTTCGGATATAAGATTGTGAAGGCAACGAGCGCCCACGATATTGGACAAAGCGTCGTGGTCCGACGCGGCACCGTTCTTGCAGTTGAAGCCTTCGAAGGAACCGATGAATGTATCAAGCGAGGCGGAAAGCTAGGAAACGGAAAAGAAGTGACCCTGGTGAAAGTTTCCAAACCAAATCAAGATATGCGCTTCGACGTCCCCGTCATCGGCCCCAAGACAATCGACAGCTGCCGCGAAGCGGGGGTGTCTTGCATTGCCGTGGAGGCCGGGAAGACTCTCTTTCTTGGTCGTGACGAGGTGGCAAGAAAGTGCAAGGAATCCAAGATCTCGGTGGTTGGGATTTAGGTGTGCGCTTTGGCTTAATGGAAATCGTGTGAGCGCGAGGCCATGCCGGGGGCTTTGGCTAAGGGCCTAACCGAAGTGATATAGACGGTGGGTTGCCGGCCTTCGGTGATTTGCAGACGGCCTTGGCAGAGGAGGAAGGATTCACTGATGATGGTGAGGCGGAAGTGTTTGAAGGTTTTGCGAGGGACGAAGAGGTTGGCGATGCCGTATTCGTCTTCGAGGGAGATGAAGCAGTGTCCTTTTGCGGTGCCGGGACGTTGGCGGCAGATGACCATGCCGGCGATGCTCAGCGGAGTGCCGTGCCAGAGACATTTGAGATCGTCGGAGGTGACTAGTTTGGAGTCGCGCTGAGCTTGGCGCCAAAGCCGCATCGGGTGAGGGCCGAGGCTGGCTCCTTGCAGGGTGAAGTCGGTCTCAAGTCGCTCGGCGGGTTGCATCATTTCGAGGACTTGTTCCTTGGAGTTCTCTTGTTTGGCGAAGAGGTCGTCGAAGGGGAGTTGTTCACTCTGCCAGAGGGCATCACGGCGGTGTTCGATTTCAGGGAGTTCATTAAGTGCGCCGATGGCGGCGAGGGCGCGGCGTTCTCTTTTGTTAGGCGCAACGCGATGGAGGAAGTCATTTAAGGAGGTGAAGCGGAGTTGGCTGCGTTCCTCGAGAATGCGGTCATTGGTGCGACTGCGGATTCCTTTCAGGCGATGAAAGCCGAGGCGCAGGGTTGTGTCGTCGATGACGGTCGTTTCGATCATCGATTCATTGAGCGAGACCGGCTTTGTGCGCACACCGTGTCGTCGGGCGTCTTGGATGAGGGTGTTGACGGAGTAAAATCCCATCGGTTGGTTGTTGATGAGTCCGCAGAAAAATTCGGCGGCGCGATGTTGCTTCAGCCAGCAGGACGCGTAAGCGATGAGCGCGAAGGAGATGGCGTGGGATTCGGGGAACCCGTAAAGCGAAAAGGCTCCGATGGATTGTAACACGCGCTCCTGGACTTCTTTGGGGATATTTCGCTCAGCCATGCGGGCTTGCATTTTTTGAGAAATCTCCATCATACGTTCGTCGGAACGTTTGAAAGACATCGCCTTGCGTAAGTAGTCGGCTTCCACGCCGGTGAAGTTGGCAATCTCCATGGCCATGCGGAGAACTTGTTCCTGAAAGAGAGGGACGCCGAGAGTGCGTTTGAGGATCGGCTCGAAAGAAGGATGGATATACTCGATCGCTTCCCGTCCGGTGCGTCGATTGAGGTAGGGGTGAACGAGATCACCCACGATGGGGCCAGGTCGAATGATGGCCACTTGCACCGCGAGATCGTAGAATGTCTTGGGTTGCATGATGGGAAGCGTGGCCATCTGGGCTCGGGATTCGACTTGAAAGGTGCCGATGGTATCGGCGCGGCAGAGGAGGTCATAAGTAGCGGGATCGTCTTTGGGGATCTTGGCGAGATCGACGGGGTGGCCGCGTTGTTCGCAAATGCGGAGGGCATCTTCCATGGCCGCGAGCATGCCCAACCCGAGGAGGTCGACTTTGACAATACCGAGGTCTTCGCAGTCGTCCTTGTCCCACTGCAACACGGTGCGCCCGGGCATGGCGGCTGGTTGGAGCGGGACGATCTGATCGAGCCCGTCGTCACAAAAGACCATACCGCCGGAATGCTGCCCGAGGTGACGGGGGGAGTGGAGAATGTCGTGATAGAGTTGCAGGAGTGCGTTGAAGCGGGGATGGTTGGCGGGAACTCCGGAGCGCTCGATGGTGTCGGCAAGATCCATGACTTGGCTGCGTGGGTAGTAGTTGTCCATCGAGAGTTCTTCGGGCGGCTTCTCTTGCTTGGTGTCTTGAACCTTGGGCGAGGCACAGAGTTCGGTGAAGCGATTGGCGATTGTTTCAGGGAAGCCAAGAACCTTGGACATTTCCCGGAAGGCGGAGCGCGGTTTGTAGGTGATGACATTGGCCGTCATCGCCGCGCCGCGTGGGGCGTATTTTTGAAAGAGATATTGGATGACGGATTCGCGCCGTTCGCCGGAGGGGAAGTCGATATCGACATCGGGCCAGGATTGGCGGTTTTCTGAAAGGAAGCGTTCGAAGAGAAGTCCTCCCGCCACGGGATCGACGCTGGTGACGCCGAGGGCGTAACAGACGAGCGAGTTGGCGGCTGAACCCCGGCCCTGACAAAGGATTCCGTGGGATCGGGCGTAGCGGACGAGGTCCCACACGATGAGGAAGTAACCGGAGAAGCCGAGTTGACGGATCGTGCTGAGT
>JAKMEV010000401.1:0-5785 GCA_022425785.1 Akkermansiaceae bacterium
ACGATCAAACTATGATGAAAAGTGCCCGGAGCCTCTATTTGCATCCTCCGCAACAGGGGATGATTCAAGTCGCTCAATTCAAGCCAACTGATTTCAGTGGTCAGCCCGAAGACGCCCTCCAGGAGAGGAAGGATTCCGCCCACAAACAATCCCGTGAGCAAGCCCGTGATCAGAGCAACGAGACATGGCTTCCCAAAATTCTGCCACAACGCGCCCTCATCGAGGCCAACCGAATCGAGCGAAATTTTAGCAAACAAAAGGTCGACCAAAAGCGCTCCCACACCCACCCAAAATCCAGCTCGCAACAAACGACCGCGCTTGCGAACTTTCTTTGTCGCGAACACCGCAATTAAACCACAGAAGAGGCTGATCGCCAAAAATGACCATCGGTCATCGGCCGGCATAGCGAGCGCCCCAAACATACTCACAAAAACCGCCGAGTAGACTCCCGCCCTCTGCCCAAGCAGCACGGAATGAACCATCGGCGCAAAGGCCAGAGGTAGAATTAAAAACTCATACTCTTCCGGCAGGGCTCTGCCATTGGCAAAGCCGCAAGCCACCCGAACCAACCACAAGTGGGTAAGTATTCCGCCAAAAACAAGAAAGACAGTGCCATTCCGGCGAGCCGAGCTTTGATGATTCAAATGGAAAATGGCCAGCGAACACACCAGAATCACCCCAGCAATCGCCAACCACCCCATGCTCGCGCTCTCCGTTCCGATCAACAGGGACAGCAGGCTCACCGCGAACCCTAAATAGAGCGCTCCGCGCAGAGCCAAACTCCGATCAAGCTTTTCGAAGGGGCCATCACCAGAACTTGTGCGACGTTTTTTACCCGACGACAAACCCTGCTGAACCAGCCGCCAACGTTTTATGACATCAACTAATCCCACAATTTAGATTCTTGTTGCGATAAACCTCAAAAGGAACTCTCCCTGCAAATAGCTTTTGGGGCCGTCACTAGCAAGCAGGAAGCCCAACCGACACCCGTACCCCAAAATCTCCAGGGGCCAAAATTCTTCTGAAATCAACCCAAACGGAAGACAATACGGGCCTTACTTGTGTCATAGGGCGACATTTCCATTTTCACCCGGTCTCCGACGACCAGACGAATGAAACGCTTACGCATTTTCCCGGAAATATGGGCCAACACCTCGTGACCACTGGGAAGGGCCACTTTAAACATCGTGCCTGCGAGAACAGCGGAAATCGTCCCTTCAATCTCGACGGACTTGTCTTCGCCTTCTTCTTTGGGTTTATTGTCCCGGTTGAGATCATTACGACTTCTCCGGCGACGTCCACCGCCTCCTCGGCGAAAATTTCTTGGCTTGGCGATAATTAAAAAGGGGTGTGTTTTGAAAACAACCGGAACCTCCGGCTGGGGAGAGTATGTTTCCCCTGCATCGCAATGGCAACGGAAAAAATCGCCCTCTTGGGTCCGGAGAATGCAAATTGGCCTTTCTCATTCCTTCATTCCCACTTAGAATGCCCCCCGATGGGCATCTTCGACAAACCCCGCCTTAAGCACAGCAAGAATCGCGGAAGCGTTCCCGACGACCTATGGACCAAGTGTCCCGAGTGTGGCGAAATGCTGCACACTCTGGACCTGAGACAACACGATTTGGTCTGCCCGCATTGCACCCACCATTTTTTGATGGGAGCCAGCGACCGCTTCAAACTCATTGCCGACCCCGATAGCTTTGAGGAAACCGACGCTGACCTGGTCTCAACCAACCCGCTCGGCTTCAACAAATATCAGGAGAAAACAAAACTCCTCCGGGAAAAGACCAAACTGAATGATGCCGTCGTCACCGGACGGCTCTCCATCGGCGGTCACCCCGCCGTTGCTGCGGTCATGGACTTTAAATATTTTGCCGGTTCGATGGGCTCCGTGGTCGGAGAAAAAATTACGCGGGCCATTGAGACCGCAACCAAGGAAAAACGAGCTATTCTCATCTTCTCTTCATCATCGGGAGCCCGCATGCAGGAAGGAATGCTCTCCCTGATGCAAATGGCGAAAACCTGCGGAGCGCTCTCGCGACACTCCGAAGCGAAGCTCCCCTTCATTTCTATCCTCACCCACCCCACCACCGGAGGAGTCACTGCATCCTACGCGACCATCGGAGACATCAATCTCGCCGAGCCAAAATGCATGATTGGCTTTGCCGGCCCTCGTGTGGTGAAGGAAACCACGCACCAGGATCTTCCTCCCGGATTCCAGACCGCGGAATTCATGCTCGAACATGGCTTGATCGACCGCATCGTTCACCGTCGTGATATGCGCCTCAAACTCACCGACTTACTCGGTTACATGATGCCTCAATAGCAGGAGGATTTTTGCGGGAACATCAAACGTCTTCCGCCATGGAACTCCACGCGGCACTACACCAACACTTTGGCCACGACACTTTTCGTGATGGCCAGCAGGAGGTCATCGAGTCACTCCTGGCCGGGCGTTGCTCGCTGGCCGTTTTCCCCACCGGAGGAGGCAAATCGATTTGCTACCAACTCCCCGCCCTCTTGCTCGACGGAATCACGCTCGTCGTCTCTCCGCTTATCGCCCTGATGAAAGACCAGGTCGACAGCCTGCAGGCCCAAAATCTCCCGGCGGCCCGACTGGACTCAACCCTCAGCGCAGAAGAAACCCGCGCACTCTATCAGGACCTGGATTCGAATAAGATTAAACTTCTCTATGTCGCACCGGAACGTCTCGCCAATGAGAAATTTCGCCATCGTCTGGAAAAACTCACCATCTCGCTTCTTGCCATCGATGAAGCCCACTGCATTTCGGAATGGGGACATAACTTCCGGCCCGACTACCTCAAACTCACCCGCTTCGCCGAAGAGCTTCAGGTTGAGCGGGTTCTCTGCCTCACGGCAACAGCGACGCCGCAGGTTTCCAAAGACATTTGCGACCACTTCCACATCTCCCCGAACGACCACCATCAACTCACCTTTTACCGACCCAACCTCCACCTTTCGGTCACCGCTCTCGCAGATTCCGACCGCAGGAATCACCTTCTTGAAAGACTCAAAAACTCTCCCACCCAGGCCACCATCATCTACACTACCTTGCAATTTGGCGCGGAATCCCTGGCGAGCTTCCTCAACAAAAACGGCCTTACCGTCCGCCCCTACCACGCCGGCTTGCGACCGGAAGTACGCTCCGAAATCCAAGAACAATTCATGTCCGGGGAAACCCCTGTCATTTGCGCTACCATCGCCTTCGGTATGGGCATCGACAAAGCAAACATCCGGGCCATCTATCACTACAACCTTCCCAAATCCCTCGAAAATTACACCCAGGAAATCGGACGGGCCGGGCGGGATGGCGCGACCGCCCATTGCGAACTCCTGGCGTGTCGCGACGACCTGAGAGTTCTGGAAAACTTCACCTATGGAGACACTCCGCAACCCGATGCCCTTCGCGCCATTCTACGGATCCTTCTCGACCAAAAAGGTGAATTTGACATCTCAATCTTCGAACTCTCCCGGGCCCACGACATTCGGCCTCTGGTCATCAACACCCTTTTAACCTACCTCGAAATCGAAGGCCACCTCGCTGCCACCTCGCCGTTCTACGCCAGCTACAAAGTGCGCTTCAATCGATCACGGGAACATCTCCTCGCGGGTTGCGATCCGACACAAAAGACCCTTCTCGAAATTCTTTTCCCACCAGCAAAGAATGACAACTGGTGGCGGGAAATCGATCCCGGCGAAGCTGCAGACGCCAGCGGAAAAACCAGAAAGGAAATTTCTCAAATCCTCACCGAACTTGAAGACCTTGGCGACCTCATCGTCAAACCTTCCAAGGTCAGACAGGGATATCGTCTTCTCAAAAAACCGGATTCCCTCTCCGGACTCACCAATCGCCTGATTCAGCTTTTCCAACAAAGGGAAACATCGGACCTCGCCCGCCTGCAAGACGTCGTCAACCAGGCCCTTTCTCCCGACTGCCTCTACCAATCCCTCCTCTCCCATTTTGGAGAAGAAATGGAACCCTGCGGGCAATGCTCCCGTTGCCGGGGAGATCGTCCGCCGGACAAGCTCCCCGCCACCGGGACACCCGACCCCTCCAGCGAAGATCTCACCATCATTCAAGAACTCATCCGTCAAAAACATCCCGGCCTGCGCACACCACGTCAACTTGCCCGCTTCCTCTGCGGTATGACCTCTCCGGCAACGAGCTACTATTGGTATCTCCCCAAGGGGGCGAGAAAGAAAGAACGCATTACCAATCACAATGCCTACGCCCTATTGGAAACTCATAGCTTCCAGGACGTCCTCTCGCTTTGCGAAAGCCTCATCATCCCATAAAAAAGCGCATCCTCCGGAGAGGATGCGCTTTGAAATGTATTCGCCGAATTAGCGGGAACCGGGACGGCCTGACCTCCGCTTAATCAACGGCTTCTTCTTAACCGGTGCCAGGGTCGTCTTCTTCGGCGCCGGAGCAGCTGAAGCTCGCTGACTTGGTGTTTCTTGAGGCATCGTGTCAGCCTCGGGAAGCATGGACGCCGGAAATGCCGCAGCGGCATTACTGGCATTCTCCGAGGTATTCTCATAACGTTCGCGATAGGCGACCATCTCGTTTGTGGAGGGAATGATCTGAGGTCTTATCATAATGATCAACTCACTCCGGGATTTCGTTTCACTATCGAATCCAAACAACCTTCCAATCCCGGGAATCCGACTCAGGACCGGAACACCATCTTTGGTCTCTCCGGTATCTTCGGTAATGAGCCCTCCTAGAACTACCGCCGAGCCATCTTGCACCGTAACCGAAGTTGTAAGCTCCTCGGTGCTAATATCTGGAACTTCTAATTCACCAATCCGGCGAATCTGTCCCACGCCATCTTTCACGATGGAAATTTCAAGCGTCACCTCATTATCTGAGTTGATCAACGGTTGAATCTCAAGTTCCAGAACAACATCACGATACTCAACGTTTGTAGTCGAGCCATTGACGTTGCCGCCAGTGAAGGTGCTGGAGGGTACCGCAATTCGTTGACCTGAAGAAAGATTGGCAACCCGGTTATTTCGAGTCATCAGAATCGTGCGATTGAGAGTTCGGAAGTTGGTATTACTCTCCAGGGCATTGACGAAGACCCCTAAATCATCTCCGATCAAGCCATAGAGTGCGACTCCCTGACCCTCCGATCCGCGAGCAGCCAACAAGTTACTCATGCTATTGAGGGTGCCAGGATCAATCACGGAAGGAACCCCAAACGAGGTACTCCCGGCAGCCGAAAACCCCGCCCCACTGTCCTTCAGAATCTGAGCCAAATCGATTCCGAAGTTATGTTGGTCTGTCAGACCATAACTTCCCACTACTGCGGAGAGCGCAACCTGCTGGGACGCAACATCAAGGTCTCGAACGAGATTCCCAATGAGTTCGATGTGATGTGGCGGGCCATTCACGATGATGCTATTCGAAACATTATCTCCCACCAGGTGGGTCTTGCCAATCAAGAGAGATTCCGGAGCCGTCGGAATGTCTTGAGCCTGAAGGTTGGTCCGGCTGCCGCCTCCACCAGCTCCGCCCGTTGTGCTGTTCCGGGTTGAAGAATTGGTCTGAGTGCTTCGGCTGTTATTCGTCTGGGTTGTGCGACTGCTATTCGCCCTACCCGTTGATGACCCGGAATTCTCGCTGAGAGTGGCCGTGATGGCATCCTGCGCAGCCTGTAAAAACTCACCCACACGAACATAACGAAGTTTGAAGACCGCGCTATTTTTATGGCTACTGGCAACATCAAAATTCTTCACCAAGGCCTCCACTGAAATCAAC
>JAKMEV010000436.1:0-5264 GCA_022425785.1 Akkermansiaceae bacterium
ACTCCAACTGCCCCTTCCCCAGCTCCCTGAACGGTTGTCTTTGAGTCACATTGGGCATCCCGGACAAGCGCCTTCTCAGGTGAAAATGTTCTGGACCGGAACCCCACCCTAACCGAGCGACAATTCCCGATCTCAGGTTCGCCGACTATGATAAATAACAATTGGCGCGCTGGCGGAATCAGAGTAAATCAGCCCCATGAGCGATGCTTCCCAGCCGGTAAAACCTAAACGCAAGCGGGTCAATGTCCGTCGACCTGATGTCATGACCTTGGTCCAAGCCGAGGTAGAGCGACATTACCACTCGCCCATCGTGGAAAAAGTGCGTGATCGGGGAGGTTCGATGCAAATCGGAAACACCACGGTACGGCTCGCGGAGCAGTTTGGCTTCTGCTACGGCGTGGAGCGCGCCATCGATCTGGCCTACGCCGCCCGGCGGGTTTTTCCGAATCAGCGTATTTTTCTCATTGGAGAAATCATTCACAACCCCGAGGTAAATCGTCAGTTGATCGAGATGGACATCGTCTCCCTTCCTTGGCAGGAAATCACCGACGACTACGACAAGCTCACCGAAGATGATGTTGTCATCGTTCCCGCTTTCGGCGCCCCAACATCCTTCACCGAGAAGATTGAAGCACAAGGCTGCAATATCATCGATACGACCTGCGGCGACGTCATGAAAGTTTGGCGACGCGTTCGCACTTACGCCAAGTCTGGTATCACCTCACTCATTCACGGGAAGCGGAATCACGAGGAAACTCTCGCCACCGCCTCCCGCGCCGTCGGCGACGATGGCAATGGCCACTACCTCGTCGTTCTCACTCTCAAAGAGACTGACTACGTCTGCGATTACATCCGTAACGGTGGTGATCGACAGGAATTCTTGAACAATTTCGCCAAGGCCCACTCCGAAGGCTTCGACCCCGACATTCATCTCAAGGAAATTGGCGTCGCCAACCAGACAACCATGCTGAAGAGCGAGACCGAGGAAATTCAAAATCGCGTCAAGAAAGCCATCAGCGACCGCGATGGATCACCTGACAACTTCCAGGTTTTTGATACGATCTGCGGAGCAACCCAGGAGCGACAAGACGCCCTCTTCGACATGCTCACCAAGCCCATGGACCTCCTTCTCGTTGTCGGCGGATATAATTCTTCGAATACAACACACCTCGTCGAGATCGGGCAAGAAAACCTTCCCACCTATTTCATTCGCGAAGCGTCTTGTTTGGAATCTCTGGAAACGGTCGTTCATTTCGACCTCAAAGAAAAAGAGGAGGTTGAATCAGACAATGTTCTCGCCGGATTTGACGACCAAGCCGCCACTATCGGCATCACGGCCGGAGCCTCATGCCCCGCCAACTTGATCGAAGAAACCATCGTACGGGTTCTCTCGCTTCGCGGCATCGACCGCGAAGCCATCGAGCAGGCCTAACCTTTGATTAACTCAATTCTTTTTCGAATCTGTTCTGCGGCGTCCTTGCGGTCCAGCTTGATAAGAGCATTGCGATACCCTTCCAGAACACCCACATGGTTGGGCCTGAAATCGAGCCCCTCCCGGTAAGCCAACGCGGACTTTCCCGGTTCGCCCAGGGCCAGATAAAACGCACCGAGGCGGGCCTGCATGGGATAATCAATCGCGGCGGGCAGCAAGTTGGTCGGACTCCCCTGGCGTTCAATAGCGCCTTTGATATAATTAATCGCCCCGAGCCTGGCCGCCCCTTCGTCCTGCATCGCCAACATTCCCCGCAACTCCGAAACCGCGACCCCCAGGGTATCTCTTGCCCTGACCCAGTCGGAATATGAACTCGTCTTCGCCACCGCCTCCTTCATGCCTTCTAAACTCTTAGCGTGTTGAATAAGTAGCCCATACAAACCTTCGGCAACCTTGAGATCTTTTGCCGCAAGCGCCTTTCGCACTCCGAAGTAGAAAGCCAGATTATCTCGATAAACTGCCGCGAAAGATTTATCCTCGTGCCATTCCTCATCGGATAAGGTTTCCAATTGCTTTTGCGCGGCACTCCATTCCTTCTTGGAGGAACGCCCCATCGTCAGCCTTGCTCCCATCGTCCGACCTTCCCACATCAAGAGACTCGCTCCCCGTGAAAAAATCCGCTCGGGATCAACTTTTAAGGAAGCCAATTCCTCAGTGACGGGAAGTGATTTCTCGTAGTGTCCCAGCACAGTATAGAGATTAGCCTGATAAATTTTCGCCCGAATCCATCCATCACAATCGTATCTCGAAACACCTTCGGCTTTCATGTAGTTCTCATAGAAATCGATCGCCTTTTGGCATGCCACCAGGGCCAAAGCCGCATTGCCGCACTTCGCTTCCACATGCGTGAGCACCAAATGAAATATCGGCGACGCCGGCTGCTTCTCGACCAACTTCCGGGCATAGGGCAGCACATCAGCCCGCAGTTTTTCACCTTTTAATGGCGACTCCGATTGACTCGTCACCCAAAAGGAAATCACGGAAAGATTGTCCGGATTTTCTTCCACCATCTTTTTTAGGTTCTCCGACGCCTTCTGTTGTCCAATGCGGGGCTCACCATTACCATCGAAGCCATCTCTCGTCAGAAAATTGCCCAACAAACGGGATTGAACATCGTTCGGAAATTGTCTTGCGATAGCTTGAAATGCCTCCCCCGACGAGCGCACACCGTCGGTAATCAATTGAGCCGCGGCATAGGCATACCCTTGTTCAAGCGGAACTCCTTTTTTAGCTTCAAGCAGAATGACCATCCGCTCGATCGCGGCCTTGCGTTGACGTCGAAATTCATGGTTCCGCCCAGCGAGACTCATCGTGATTCCCCAATAGGCCATCAGGCAATCAGGGTCGGCTTGTGCCGCCGCGCAGAAATGACGGTAGGCTTCAAAATCCCAGGGGGCATTGAGATAGGCCATTCCGAGCTGAACATGTTTCGAGGCCTTGGATGATGTCGTCGAAACCGCAAAGGCCATTTCAGATAATCCACCGATCAATTTGGGCGGAGCCAATTTCGCCACCACCGGATGCACCACCGATTTCACCTCAAAATCCTCCTGTGCACCTGCAAGACTGATGATTCCCAATAGGATGGCGCATACTCGCTTCAGCATCATGGCTTGGTTCTCGTAGAAAACCTCGTTGCTGGCAATGCCTTTCCCTCGACAGCGGCAGTCCTTTGGGGCAAATCTTCGCCATGACGATTGGATTAATTGGATGCGGCAAGATGGGAACAGCACTCACCCTCGGAGCGATTCGCACCGGAGTAGTCTCTGAATCACAAATCCGTGTCTATGATCCAGTCGCGGCCGCCATCGAGAGTATTCAAAAAGAAGCGAACCTCGCCGCAGCATCCTCGCTCGAAGAACTCATTTCCTCCTGCGACACCTTTCTCCTCTGTGTGAAACCCTTTGATGTTTGCTCTGTTCTCGAAAAGATCGCCGCAGCCAGCCAGGGTCCAGAAAATGCCCTTGTTCTCTCTATCGCCGCCGGAATCACCCTTTCCAGCATGGAATCCTCGGCCGAGGGAAAAGCCCGCATCATTCGCATCATGCCCAATACTCCGGCCATGATCGGCAAGGGCGCTGCTGCCTATTCGTTGGGCGCCTCTGTAAAATCCGAAGATGGAGACTTCACCGAAAAACTCCTCTCATCAGTCGGTATAGCCTGCGAGGTCAAGGAATCCCTCCTCGATGCCGTTACCGGCACCTCGGGCAGCGGCCCCGCCTACGTCTACACCTTCATCGAGGCACTTGCCGATGGAGCTCTTCTCGAAGGAATCCCACGTGCCCAGGCATTTCAACTTGCCGCCCAAACCGTTCTCGGAGCCGCCGCCATGGTGGCCGAGACCGGCCTCCATCCAGCTGAACTCCGCGACCGCGTTACCTCTCCGGGAGGAACCACCATCGCCGGCCTGCGCGCTTTGGAGGACGGAGCATTTCGGGCCACCGTCATTGACGCTGTGCATACCGCCACCGCAAAGGCCAAGGAACTCGGCCAACAATAATCCCCTCCACATTCTCTTTTTCCTTTCCCTGTTCAAACGTCCAGTTCAGGTTCCCTTCCGACCGACATGAAGATCATCGCTATTGCCAACCAAAAAGGAGGAGTTGGAAAAACAACCACCGCGATTAACTTTTCCGCCGGTCTCGCTGCAAAGGGTAAAAAAGTCCTCCTCCTTGATCTCGATCCACAGGCCAATGCCACCAGCGGACTCGGAGTGGAGTCCAGCCCGGAGGCCTGCATGTATTACCCGCTTCTCGGTCAAACCATGATCGAAGACAATATCGTCCAGACCCGCCTCGAAAACCTCTTCATCGTCCCGGGCGACATGGATTTGGCGGGCGTGGAAATCGAATTGGCCCAAATGGACGACTATCTCAGTCGTCTACGCAAAATCCTGATGAATATGGCAAAAATCAGGAATTTCGACTACGTCATCCTCGACACTCCGCCCTCACTCGGAGTCCTCATGACCTCCGCCCTCGCAGCAGCAGACGAAATCATCATTCCCCTTCAATGTGAGTGGTTTGGGCTCGAAGGCCTCTCCAAAATCGTCCACGTCATTGAGTTGATTCGCGAATCCGGGTCAAATGTCCAACTGGAGGGCATTCTCATGACCATGTTTGACGGTCGAACCAATCTCTCCCGCGATGTCGTCGCCGAAGTTGAGAAATATTTCCCGGAACAACTTTACCGCGCCATCATTCCCCGGACAATCCGCCTCGGTGAGGCTCCCAGCCACGGGAAAACGATCTTCGAGCACGACGCCAGAGGAACGGGCGCGAGGGCTTACGAAGGCTTTACGGACGAATTTCTGGCCCGGAAAGCGATCGAGCCCGTTGGATTATAGTAGTCCCACCGTGGAACATTGATCATTCAGGCGAGGAACACAGGATGCGGCTTGACCATCCGAGACCCACTCTCCATCTTGGCTCTTCCCGAAGGGGAAGTTTCTTAACTTTTCCCAAGTATCGGAGTGACCTTTATTTAATTTTTTCCCTTTTAATCAATGTTTGCACGACTTTTTGGACTGCTGTCGAACGATATCGGAATCGACCTCGGCACAGCGAATACCCTAGTCTACCTCAAGGACCAGGGCATCGTCCTCAGGGAACCGTCGGTGGTGGCTGTGAAAGCCGGAACCAACGAAGTTCTCGCTGTCGGTGACGACGCCAAGCGCATGCTCGGCCGAACTCCCGGCAATATCGTGGCGATCCGCCCCCTCAAAGACGGGGTGATTGCCGATTTCGAAGTCACCGAAGCGATGCTTCGACAC
>JAKMEV010000451.1:0-3986 GCA_022425785.1 Akkermansiaceae bacterium
GTGAAGCCATCCAGCGATCCTGCAACCCCTACTTTATGACTCTGGCTGGCAGCCTCAAATCAAAGGTCATGGTCGATACCTTCAACCTCCTCAATCTAGGGCGCCCAACCGGCATCAGGCTCCCCGAGGAACAGGCCGGTATTGTCCTTGGTAGCAAGCAATGGAGAAGAGAAATCCGCCCGGGCGCCACTCTCACTCCTGCCGACCTCGCACAAATGTCCATCGGACAAAGCGACTCTCTCGCCACGCCTCTTCAGATTTGCGGAATCACCGCCACCATCGCAAACGGGGGGAAATACTACCAACCCCGCATCATTAGACAGGTCGTGGGTAACGACCATTCAGGGGAACAAGACATTATTCTTGAAGACAAAGCCCAAGTGAAAGTCGACCTTCTCGAACAGGGTATGAAAAAGGAACAGCTCGAGATCATCCGCCAGGGGATGTGGTTGGCCGCCAACAAGCTCGGTGGAACCGCCCGCACCGCAGCTCTCAAAAATGTCGAAATTGGAGCCAAGACCGGCACTGCCCAAGTCAGTAAAACAAACCTGAAAAACTCTCATAACGCCTGGACCACTTCCTTTGCACCCTTTGAATCTCCCCGCTACGCTGTCACAGTCATGGTGAGCAATGGTAAGAGCGGCGGACTCGTTGCCGGAGCTCTCACCCACCTCATCTACCGTAGCCTCTTTGCCATGGAAGCCGGGCTGGATCCCCGCCTCACAAAAATGGGCGTTTACGCCGGTCACTTCGAGCCCATCGAAAAGATCGAGCTCCCCGAAGGCGAACTCGTCACTCTCGATATTGCCGATGCCGGTGAAACCGGCAACGAAGTTGGCGACGAACTGTTTCAGGAGGGACAACCCGTCCTAGTGAAACCAAAAACAATCCCTCTCCCATCATTTACGCCCCAACCGGATGAGCCGGATGGCGGACAATAACTCTCTAACAATCTAACGAAATAATCATATGATCAAACGCATCAAAAACGCCCTCGGACTCGGAAACCCCGACCCCCGGGAAGGCGTCACAATCGTAATTAACGCTGAAACCCTCGAGCGCCGCGTGGCCCTCCTCGAAGACGGCGTCCTTGAAGAATACTCGGTCGAACGAGACGGCGACGACAATATTGTCGGCGGCATCTTCAAAGGCCGCGTCAAAAACATCGAGCAAGGTCTCAAAGCCATGTTTGTTGACATTGGACTGGAAAAAAACGCCTTCCTCCACTTCTGGGACGCTATTCCGGCTGCTTTAGATGGTGGTCTTGAAGAAGTCCGACGCGACGGGAAACCCGCCAAGAAAGCCAAGAAGATCTCCTCCAAGGACATCCCCAGCATTTACCCTGTGGGATCCGAAATCATGATTCAGGTTTCCAAGGGAGCCATCGGAAACAAAGGTCCTCGTGTTACCACCAACGTGTCCCTCGCCGGACGCTACCTCGTTCTGATGCCCTACTCCGAGCAATTCGGAATCTCACGCCGAATTGACGACCCCAAGGAGCGCCAACGCCTTCGCAAAATCATGCAGCGTCTCAGCGTGCCAGACGGAATGGGTATCATCATGCGCACCGTGGCTACGGGCACCCGCGCCCGACATTTCGTCCGAGATCTCGCCATGCTTCTCGAACAGTGGCAGTCGGTCGAAGACAACCGTGATTCAGGCCCTGCGCCGATTGCTTGCTTCCGCGAACCGAACCTGATTGAAGGAACCGCCCAAGAGTTTCTCACTGACGAGGTCGACAAAATCGTGTGTGATGACGAAAAAACCACCGAACTTGTTCAGGAAATCGCAGGTAAAATTTCCCGCCGTGCGAAGCGAAAAATCCACCACATCTCATCAAAACAGACGATCTTCGAGCGCTTCGGAGTTCAAAAGCAAATTGACGAAGCCTTCATGCGCGAGGTCTGGCTCCCTTGTGGCGGCTACATCGTCATCGATGAAACCGAGGCCCTCATCTCAGTGGACGTAAACACCGGGCGCAACCGCGGCTCGAAGGATGTCGACAAGATGCTCCTACAAACAAATATCGAGGCCGCCGAGGAAGTCGCCCGCCAACTCCGTCTCCGCAATATCGGTGGTCTGGTCGTGGTCGACTTCATCGATATGCGCCACCGCCGCGACCAGCAGGCTGTCTATCGCGCCATGAAGGAGCGCCTCAAGCGCGACAAGGCCAAGACCCAGGTTCTGCAGATCTCGTCAGTTGGCTTGATGGAAATGACCCGTCAGCGCCTCAATGCAAGCCTCCTCGATTCCACCCTCGAACCGTGCCAATACTGCCAGGGACGAGGCCGTATCAAGACCACAATGAGCATGAGTATCGAGATTCAGCGCCGTCTCAATACCGTGATCCAACGCCAAGCCGAGAACAATGAAGCAGGAGATTTGATTGTTTTGGTAAATTCCGACGTTTTGAATCGCTTTAAGTCTGAAGATTCGAAAATTCTCATGGAACTCGAACGCTCGCATTCCGGACGTCTCATCTTCCGGAGCGACCCGAAGCTTCACCGCGAACGCTTCAGCATCATCGATGCCAGCTCCGAAAAAGCGATCGTGCAAGTTTAACCTCCAGACACTTCCATCAAGATGATCATCCCAATGACACGAGGCCTTTTCACGGTCATTGGGGTGCTCTTGTTGTCAAACTGCCGTTTATCCCACGTTGTGTCCAAGTCCTCCGAGGTCCGCCTCGAAGAGAAGCATCTACATTCCTTCGATGGAGATCGCCTGCCTTATACCACCTGGATACCCAAGACCGCCCCCGATCAAATTATCATCGGCGTTCATGGAATCAGCGGTGCTGCTTCGGACTACAAACCATTGGGAGATCACCTGCTCGCTAATCTTCCCGGAACAGCGATCTACGCCGCCGAAACCCGCGGCCAAGGCAACGACCCGATCAAGGAACGACAGGGACATATTGGCGACCGGCGGGAATGGTTCCGGGATCTGACCACCTTCACCAGATTAATCCGAAAGAAGCATCCGAAGGCCCGCATCGTTTGGTGCGGCGAAAGCATGGGTTCGCTCATCGTGATGCACACCTACGCATGCGCTGTCGATCGCAGCGGACTCTGCGACGCCATGATTCTTTCCTCCCCGATTGTTGACATCAGAGGGGACTTCCCAAAGTGGAAGGAACATCTTGCAAATGGGGCGGCTGCGCTTCTTCCAAAAGCCCGGGTTTCCCTTGAGGCACTTGCTGGCAAGTCGGACGTCAAGGTTACCAAAAACGCTATTCATTCTGAACAAGCTCAAAAAAACCCCTACCACATCGAGCGCCATACCCTGCGCCTGCTCACCACTCTAGGCGATATGATTAGAGGGATGAAAAAGGCCTCCCAGAGCCTCAACATTCCCCTCTACGTTCTCTATGGCGGAAAGGACGTCTTTTCCGACCCCAAGGATGTGAAAATCTTCCTGGAGAACCTCCCCGAAACCACCAAGTCCGAACAGACCTTCTACCCTGAAAGTTTCCATCTCCTTTTCCACGACCACCAGAGTGACAAGGTCGTTGCGGACATCGAAAAATGGCTCCGCAAACTGCCCGCACGCTAGTTTTCCTCATTGCCTCTCAACTTTCCCTGCGCCATCGTTTCTTCATACCCACAACCTGCGATCCTTGAAATTCCATTCTCTACTCAGCCTACCGCTCGTCTTTCTGACTGCGTGTTCAGATCTCAATCCCAAGGCAAAAGACAAACCCGAGACAAAAAATATCAGCCCGGTCGCTCCAGAGCCGCCTCTTCCTGAGCAACCTGCAGATGAAATCGATTTCTCGGACCCGGATACTTCAGGAGCCCTCCTTACCGACGATAAAAAGAAAACTGTCACCAGGCCCGCAACGGCATCCAAACCACTCGAGGGAGACAACGTGATCAACGTCACTCCTCCTCGCCCGACGCCGACCCTGCCGGACAAATAGGAATCTCTTTTCTACCCTCACATGTCCGAGCGACCACGTAAATTCAAAGCCGAACCCTATGAGT
>JAKMEV010000453.1:0-6063 GCA_022425785.1 Akkermansiaceae bacterium
CTGTCATCGCCCAACTCGAAAAGCTCCCCGCTCAGGGAATCATCGCAGCGCAAGGCGGTACCTCGTCCGGTTGGAGTTTCTACCTTAAGGAAGGACAGCTCTTCTTCACCACGAGACGCGGCGGCAAGGATTTCACCGTGCAGGCTCCGCTCCCGTCCGACTCCAAGGGATTGCTCGAAGCCAAGGTCACTAAAAAATCTCTCATCCTCCGCTCAGACAACAAACGCCTTGCCATCAAGGAAGGCGACCATCAACTCACCAGCCACCCCATCGACGCGCTCGAAGTAGGAAAAGACAACGGCGGCCTCGTCGGAGACTACGAGGAGAACTTCGACCTCAACGTTCCCTTAAAGTCGCTGAACATCACCATCAGGTAGCGGCAAAAGTAGTCGAAAGCTGCC
Source organism: Akkermansiaceae bacterium (assembly GCA_022425785.1). GTDB lineage: Bacteria > Verrucomicrobiota > Verrucomicrobiia > Verrucomicrobiales > Akkermansiaceae > SW10. The sequence continues at coordinate 402 of JAKMEV010000453.1, forward strand.
CTTTTCATCCCGGGTGGCAGGCCCGGGACCCGCACAACGATTAAAAATTTCGGCTACAATTATGGTCGCTCTCCCCGGCCGATCCGAAGTAAAAACGGGTAATGAATTACACCTCTTTCGCATTACTGGCCCTTTTCACCTCATTCGCTACCGCCAAAGACTGGCCTCAGTGGCGCGGTCCCGACGGCACCGGAATTTCCTCCGAAACAGGAGTCATCAGGGACTGGAACAAACAAAAACCCAAACTCCTTTGGAACACCGAAGGCAGCGGAAAAGGCTTTTCCTCCATCTCAATTGCTGAAGGCGTCATCTACACCAGCGGGAACTACAACGACAAAATCAAAGGGCAGGGCGTCAGCGCCTTCTCGGCCAAAGACGGCAAACTTCTCTGGCAAACACCCATCACCAAACTCCCACCCAAGCATGGATACGGCGGGGCCCGCTCGGTTCCCGCTATCGATGACGGCCACCTCTATGTCACCTCTTCCGACGGAGCCATCGTCTGCCTCACCACTCAAGGAAAAATCGTTTGGTCCAAAAGCTTCAAAGATGAATGGGACGGCAAGATGATGTCAGGCTGGGGCTTTTCCGAATCCCCGCTCGTTGACGGTGACCGCGTCGTCTGCACCCCGGGCGGAAAGAACGCCTTCATGGTCTCGCTCGACAAAAAAACCGGCGCTGCCAAATGGAGCACTAAAATTGGTGACACCGGCAAGAAAGGTAAAGACGGCGCTGGCTATAGCTCGATCGCCATCTCCAATGCCGGCGGCGTCAAACAATACGTCCAAATGACCGGCCGCGGCGTCATCGGAGTTCGAGCCAAGGATGGTAAGCATCTCTGGAGCTACAACTCCGTCGCTAATTCCACTGCCAACATCCCAACTCCAGTCATCGCAGGTAATCACGTCTTCTGCTCCACCGGCTACGGCACCGGCTCCGCCCTCCTGAAGCTCGATGGCAAGTCCGCCGAAGAGGTCTACTTCCTCAAACCAAAAGTCCTCCAAAACCACCACGGCGGCATGATCCTCATCGACGGCCACATCTACTGCGGCCACAAGCACAACGGCGGAGACCCCATCTGCGTTGAACTCAAAACCGGCGAGGTCAAATGGGGGCCTGTCAAAGGTGCCGGCAACGGCTCAGCAGCCGTCACCGCCGTCGACGGCCACCTTATCTACCGCTACCAGAGCGGCCACGTCGCCCTCATCAAAGCCACCCCCACCGGCTACGAACTCAAAGGCTCCTTTATGCCCGCCCACCAGGAAGCCCAATCCTGGGCCCATCCCGTTGTCTCCAACGGCAAACTCTACCTCCGCGAGCAAAACCGCCTGATGTGCTACGAGCTTTGAGAAAAGCTAGCTTTCGAGCTCCCGAACCTTCTCCCAAATCCCCTCCGCGCAACCCGCTTCCGTGCGGATAAACAGTTCCTGTAGTCCCTTGGCAGTCTGCGTCACCGCCTTCAAACCACCGGAAATTTCCCGCTGCACTCGAATCGTTCCTGTCGTGCCGCCCCGTCCGAGCGATTTGCCGCCATACGATCTCCCGATAATCACCCCAACCACACCTTCAAGCGCCTCCACCTTGCGGATCATCCGAAGACATTCCTTCGATGAACTCTGGTGACGACCCCGCGACGGCATGCCCTTCAGTAGATCAACTCCCGATCAATGAACAGCCGGAAGCCCCAAAGTTACTCTTTCGAGGCCTCGGCAATGGCCTTGCGGGATTCTCTCAACTTCACCAGAAGCCACCCTGACAGCAAAATCACAACCCCTTGCCAAAACCAGAAAGCATTGGGCACGGCTCGAATAAAATCTCGCGGCATGTCATCAACTGGGATCGCCATATAGGCACCATAGACGGGCCAGAGCAAAGGGCACATACCCGCCAACCAAATCGCGGCCGGGAGGAGTCGATCACTATTCAAGCCTATAATCACTGCGATCATCACGGGGACCATTCCCACCAACAAGACGGTCACGCCGGTATACTTCTTCCCTTTCGCCTCAAGCAAAGCCTGCATCGACAAACCACCCCCAAATATTACCAATACCATCGCAATCAGAGTCCCGCCGGTGAGATCCAGGCCCGGATACCATCGCGATTCCATCAAACTTTGCGCAAAAAGATACCACCCTCCTACACCCATCGCTGCCATCATCGCGGTCCACGGGGTGGAAGTGGCAGAGTCCCATAAGGGAGGCAGCCCGGTCTTTCCAAATTTCCGGGCCCGCCGCCAACCTCTCATTTGATCGTCAGTCCTCGGCGTGATGAGCACAATCATTGCCCAAAGACAAAACAAGGTCACGAGACCATAAAGTCCAACCATCACCAAGGCCTCGGCCGGGGCAGGCGACCAGCCTTCCGCAGCCGTATCGAGGAACCTCCCAAATCTTCGATCGAACTCTCGTGACGGAAAAATATCACCCTGATTGACCAAAGGCAGCGAATTCCCAAGCAACACCGCCTGTAACCAGGCAAAGATCGCCACCGCGCTAAATTTCCCCAGAAGATGACAATCATTCTTTCGCCAACGACGCCAAAGCATTAACCCCATTGCAAAACTCAAAACCGCCTGGGAAATCAAGGTGAAGACATACTGCGGGAGATTAAGACCAAAGAATTTAGCCGAGGGCATCAATTGCTGATACCCCTCCATCACCATTCCAACCCGCGACTCAAGTAGAAATGGCAGCACTTCCTCAAGCACTGGGTAGATTGTAAGATACTTAAAATAGACCAGACCGAATTTAGCCGCCTGGGGAATCACGGTATAGAGAAGAAACACCATTCCCATCGAGGCAAGAAAGGCCCACCGTTTATTCTTCATGACCGTTCCCGCCACCAACCCCGTGAGGTGATACAAGATCGCCGCCATCACAAAGACCGCGTAGAGTTGCAGAAAGTAGTGTATCGGCACTTCGCCCTGCACCACCGACACAATCGTAAAAGGCATCGTCGCCAAAAAGAGAGCCCACTCCCGGATGGGCAGACCAAAAAGGTAACCCAGGACCTTCGCCAGAGGTGTCATCGGAGCCAACCGCTGGTAATCCAAGACACCCTCGTCTGACTCTGCCGTCATTCCCCCGGCCACCTGCCCGGTCCCTAACAAAAGCAACACGATTCCCTGTAGGACCAGCAAAGGAATGATCGGGCCACGCGCGGCACCCACTGCGTCAAAATTCAATTGATGCACCCCGGCGGCCCTCCCTGCGAAAAAGATAAATCCGGCAATCAACATCACTACCATCAGGTGAACTCCAAAACCGGTAATCCGAAGACGGCTCCGCGCGTAGCGCAGCACGATGGGATTGGCCCAAATCTTCCAGGCCGGCACGGCAGCCTGACGTTTGCTTTTTTCACTCATGATTCACGATTCCCTTCTGCCACTTTGACCAGGATTTCTTCAAAGGATGAACTCCCCTCCTCAAAGGACCGCAATCCCAATTCAGCCGTTGCCAGATCACGCAACAACCGCCCTTGCTCCTCATCGCTTCCCACAAAATTAAAACTCGCCCGCGTGCCGTCAGCTGAAATTCCGCTCACCCCATTTTGCCCTTCTAGCCACGAAACTACCGGAGTCGCATCACCCAAAACCACCGCAGTCAGACGACGCTCCACGCTCCCCAGCTGGCTCCTCACCTCTTCCGCAGATCCCGAAGCCAAGAGCTCTCCTTGATTCATGACACAGATCGAAGAACACATCTCCGCCAGTTCACTAAGAATGTGCGAACTCACAATAATCGTCGATCCTTGCTTGGCGAGATCCTGAAGGATCATTCGCATCTCACGACGCGACAGCGGATCAAGCCCACTTGCCGGCTCATCAAGAATAAGAACCTTTGGCCGATGCAACAAAGTCTTCGCCAGCACCAATCGCTGTGTTTGCCCTCGCGAAAGTTCTTTGCACCAAGAATCCGATTTATCCAACAGATTGACCAATCCGAGACATTCATCGACGCGTGCCCGGCGTTCTTTTCCATTCCCCAGACGATGTGTATTGGTATGGAAATCCAAAAACTCCCAGAGCTTCAAGTCAGACGGCACCGGCGCGAGATCGGGCATATACCCCATCACCTCCCTTGCCTCTTCCGCTTGTTCGAAAATATCCAGACCTGCGATACTCACCTCCCCATAGGTTGGCTCCATCAAGGTCGTTAGCACTTTGAAAGTGCTCGTCTTACCCGCTCCGTTTGGCCCGACCAATCCGAAGACCTCCCCATAGGGCACCCTAAGACTAATATCACGCACCGCGACAAAATCTCCATAGTCAACCCGCAGGTCACGGATCTCAATTGCTTGCTCGCTCATTTAAAAAGTATCTCGATCCAACAAATCCCAGTCCTTCGGCAAGGTCATCATCATCCGCCGCATTTCTTTTTCCGCCTCTGCTCTCCTGTTCCGCTGATGTTCATCAAGTTTCTCAATCTGATCCGGACGCAAGGCCGCACGGATTTCCGTATCCCGCTGACCTCGATCAAGGGCGCTATTCTCCCCCGCCAGTCCATCGACATTCAAACCGCGTTGGTAATCCTCAGCCCCGCGCGAAAGGACGCCGAACAGTTGCTCATGCTGTTTCGAATCAAGCGCTACGATACCATCCAATCTCGAGAGGTTCCGGTCTGCCTCGTGCTGCACACTTTCGGCACGCTCCGCCAGTCGCCCTGATTTGAATTCCTCCAGTTGATCCCCCTTCAAAAAACCTTCCATCAACTTGTCCGCTCCCCGGGCATCCTTCCAGTCATACTCCGTTGCCCGGATCAGATCAACAAAGCCGCTGTTCTTGCTTTCAATGACATCCGCGAGAGCTTTCGCCCGCTCCGCGCCTTGCGCTCGAAACCACTCCTTCAACTGGGCCCGCTGTGAAGCATTGAGATCATACTGTCGCGCCCATTCAGAAGTGCGGACATCCGCCCAGTCCTCTTCATTCACCTCACGCATTCGCTCAAAAATCGGCGACATCTGTCGCATCCAGGGTTTCATCGTCGCAAAAAGATCGTCCGGACTGATATCCTTGCCATCCCGGACATCTCTCGCCAGGCGACGAAGCTCATCCGGAGTCGTGTCCCTCCGGGCATTCCGTTGGTATGACCTGAGCCTCCGCTCATTTTGAGCATTCGAATTGCGTAATAATTCCAACTCCTCCTCAACAGATCCCACCTCCGGCGGCAGGCTATTGGAAAAAAGAAAACCTCCAAAGGCTCCCACGACCAATCCCAGCACGAGTCCTACTACTTGTTTTAACTTCATCTTTGCGAATTCCTACAATGAGCGAGCCCCAAAGCGAGATCTATGTAAAACTCTTCTACGAATATACCATCACCGGACCCACGCCGTCACCGCCTTGCACCTGCCGGAGCTTCTTCACCGCTTTCTTGATCTTCTCAACAGCCTCATCGGTTTCTTCCCGTGTCGTGAAGGAGGAAAAGGAAATCCGCAAACTACTCTTCGCCTGCTCCGTGGAGATCCCCATCGCCATTTGCACATGGCTCGGTTGCTGTTTCCCGGTCATGCAGGCGCTTCCGGTCGAAACCATCACGCCCGACTCATCCAAAAGTATCAGCAAGCCCGATCCCTCACATCGCTCGAAGGAAACATGCGCACAGGTCGGCACGCGATGCTCACGACTTCCGTTCAAGGTCACTCCTTCGATTTCTTCACT
>JAKMEV010000506.1:0-19235 GCA_022425785.1 Akkermansiaceae bacterium
TTCCACCACCACCACCACCACCACCACCTCCGACGGTGGGCGCTGAGAGCGGAGTAAATGTTCCGTTGGCGAGACCGGCGATGGATGCGGCCGGAAGGGCGGTTTCCCAGATTGCGGGATCATCGAGTCGGCCCTGCCAGTTTTCGTTGGCTTGATCGCCGCCGAAGTAGAATGGTTGGGCATTGTTGACGCCTCCGGTGATGGTGCTGCTTCCTGCGGCAACGCCATTGCGGTAGTAGGTGAGGGAAGTTCCGTCTTTGACGACGGCGTGGTGAATCCAGGTGTTCTGAGCGATGGGAGCGTGATCGATGTTTCCTCCGGCTCCTCCATTACGATGCCATTCGAATTGGTTGGTGGTGAACTTGATGAATTCGCGTGGACTGAAATCAGCGCCTGAAGGGCTGTATCGATTTCCGACGATGACGTTGTTGTTGGCTCCTTGTTGATCGTAAGCCCAGAAGGACCAGGTGAAGGAATTGCTGTTGGTTTGCTGGGGAATGGTCCCGGCATCGGCGTAGCTAGTGACTCCATTGAAGGAGAGGACTTGGCCACGGGTGGGATCGTTGGTCCAAGCCGCTCCGTTGAAGAGTTGCGCGACTTGTCCTCCGGCGACGGAATTGGGGGCTGAGTTGCCGGATGTTTCGTCGAGCGGCCAGTAACCTAGGAGTCCCACTCCGGCACCGGTGTCTTCAGTGTCTCCGGCGTAGAAAGTGGCGTCGTCCTCAGACCATCCCGAGTCATCGAAAGCTGAACTGTTCCAATCGGCGGGAGGGGAGGAATTGGTATCGCGATACTTCCACTCGTCGCCGAGAGCGATGAGATTGGTGGTGACAGGTGGTTGGGTGGCAGAAGGGAAATTGACCGCTCCGGGTGTGCCGCCGAGAGCGGGGCTGGCGACCCAACTTGCGGGGTTGCCTTGTGCGGAAGTTTCGAATCGTTTGGTGAGACTAGCACCAGTGCCATCGGCGCCGACGGGCCAGTCGTTGTCGTCTCCATAGGAGATGCGATCCATGACGCGTCCGTTATTATTGACGAGGCGGAGTTCTTCGCCGCTGTTGGAAAGTTGTCCGACGAAAGGACCCATGGCATTTTTGCCAGCGAGGGTGGCATTGGCGGGATCCGAGGCGACGAGAAGAAGGCCGTGACCTGGAACGACGGTTCCTTCTGGAAAGTTAAAAGTGACTCCGCTGTCTATGGCCCAGCCTGAAATGTCGACGTTGACCCCCATGAGATTGCGAAGTTCGAGCCATTCGGTGTCATTGACCTCGTCAGCGGGGTGATAGTGGACCTCGTTGAAAACGATGATACTGTCGGCGGAAGCGGAGGCCTGGCTCATTCCTGAGATCAGAAAGAGCGGGACGAGGAGAGCGAAGAGAGAGCGTGGTGACATGGTCGAAATGTGAGTATGGAGAATGAGAAAAACCGGGCAAGTCCCGTAAGTGGGGGACTTGCCCGGTGCTCAGTTGTTTGGAGCTCTACTTGGATGTAGAGATTGTCTAATTGTTTATCGCTTACGACGAAGCAGCATTCCGAGGCTAAGGCTCCTAGAAGAAGCGAGGAGGGCTCGGGGATGCCCTGCGCAAGAGCGCTGACTTCGGCAGCGGTGAGGGCGTTGTCGTAAATGCGAACATCGTCGAGCGACCCCGTGAAGTGCTCACCACCTGCAGGTTCGCCGGGATTACCGCCGATGAAAAACGGAAGTGATTCGGTGCCGATCGTTTCCGTCAAAGTCGAACTCTGAACAAAAACTCCATCGAGATAGTAGTTCAGGGTTGTCCCTTCCTTTGTGATCGCGTGGTGATGCCACTCACCGGCTACGAGATCAGCGATGTCAATATTGTCATTTCCGTTGCCATTTTGGTGCCATTCGAATTGGGTCGGGGTTAGCTTGATGAATTGGCGTGGGGCGAAGTCGGTTGTTCCGACGCCATTGTAACGGTTTCCAATGATGACTTCATTACCTGTGCCGGCTCCTCTATTCGCCCAAACGGACCAACTGAAATCGTTAGTCGAATTGAATGCGGGAAGATTGAGAGACGGATTGACTGATCCGTCAGTACCATTGAGGGTGATGAAATTGCCTCCAGGACCGCCGGAATCCCAGGTGATTCCTCCAGCGAAGACGCCTGTGTTTCCATTTCCGGATGAGTCTGCCGAGGTCGTTCCGGTGCCTTCATCGAAGGCCCAGTGTCCGATCAGGGCGCCATTTGCCGAACCGACCATCGCCAGAGCCATGAGGCTGCCAAGTGTCTTGGAGTTATTTTTTATCGTTTGTATCACATTTGTTTGCTTTGGGTTTTGGGTTTGGTTCAGGAAAGTGGAATTAGGGAGCTGGCTTGCGCACTCTGAAGAAGAGTTTGGTTTCCGTGCTGGCATTGGGGAAGACGTTTCCGGGAAGGTTGACAGTGGTGGTGTCGCCGGTGGCGATGATGGAGTCGTCAATTTCATCCCAGCCTCCAGCATTGCTGAGATCGGTTGAGGATTCGAGAATATAGTTCGTTCCGGAACGGGAAGTCCAGGTCAGGGAAACGTCGTTGTTTCCACTCACGATGATTTGGGTGATTTGAATGACTTCTTCAGCACCGAGAATCTTGTCGTTGTAGATCGTAAGCACCTCGCCAGTGGAGATGGCACGTTCCCACAATTTCACATCGCTGAGATAGCCCTGCCAGTTCTCCAATCCAAATCCGCCAAAGTACATCGGGAGTTGGTTGAGGGGAGCTTCGGTAATGATGCTCGAAGAAACTAAAACTCCGTTTCGATAGTAGCTCAGATCTGAGCCATCCTTGATGGCAACGTGGTGGTTCCATTCGCCAATGACGAGATCATCATAGTCGATGTTTTGCCCAACACCGCTGGTATGGAACTCGAATTGGTTGGTGGTGAACTTAATAAATTCACGAGGATTGTATTCCGAGCCATCGGGGGCGTAGCGGTTTCCAAGAATAGTGTCGTTGATAGTGTCGTTGTTGACGGCTTGTTCAGACCTGGCCCAGAGCGACCAGGTGAATTCGCTGTCTAAATCCATCGCAGGAAGCATTCCGAATGAAGGCGGGAGGCCAACAGTGGCAAAGGCTCCGGTTCCGTTGGCGCCGTTGAAGCTGAGAACTGTTCCGAAGTCGATGTCCTCGGCCCAGACCGAACCGTCGATGCCGAGACCTCCGGTATCAGCGTTTGTGATGATGGCGTCGAAATTGTTTCCGCTGGTGTCCGCGGCAACATCGCCACTGCCATCATTGAGTGGCCAGCAACCAAAAAGCCCGTTGGCAGGCGCGGTGGCGTCGGGATCAATAACGATGAGATGAAGAGTTGTCGTGCTGCTAAGATCTCCATCACTGACCTGAACGGTGAAGCGATTGAGGCCCGCGTCGGCTGCGAGAGCGTCTCCACTGAGGGTGCCATCGCTTCCGACGGTGAGCCAAGCAGGGCCGTCGAGCTTCGTGATGGTGAGGATATCGCCAAGATTGGCGTCGGCCACTTTGTCGCCAATGGTCGCGGCGTAGGGAGTTCCTACCGTGGCGTCCATAGAGATGAGCGGGGATTCGGTAAAGGATGGGCTAAGGTTGCCTGGCCCTAGGAGGGCCTGAACTTCTTCTTCGGAAAGTGCTTCGTCGTAGATGCGGACATCATCGATGAAGCCATTGAAGTGCTCATACTCTGGATCCGCTGGGACGAGGTTGGAATGCCCACCGATGAAGAGAGGATGTGCTGCTGTTCCGATGACTTCGGTGAGGGTGCTTGTTCCCACTGAAAGTCCATCGAAGAAATATTCCAGATTGGCACCGGTTTTGACGACCGCGATATGGTGCCACTGACCGACGATGAGATCGTCGACGTCCAAGTTGTCGTTGCCATTGCCATTCTGGTGCCATTCGAATTTTGTGGGAGTGATCTTGATAAACTGACGGGGGGCAAAATCTACTCCCGCGGCATCGAATCGATTTCCAATGAGGATTGCGTTTTGTTGAGTGCCTCCAATTACTTCCTGACTATTGACCCACAAAGCCCAAGTAAAGTCATTGGTAGTGTCCATGACTGGCAGGGTGAGGTTGGGATCGACGACGCTATCGATGCCATTAAAGATGAGGTAGCTGTTCCGAGTGGCATCGGTGCCCCAGGTGCCATTGGTGATGGTGGCGTTGTTTCCTTGTCCAGAGCTATCGGCTGCAATTGCGTCGACGCCTTCGTCAAATGCCCAGTGTCCGATGAGGTCGGCGTGAGAGGCTCCAATAAAGCTTGCTGCTGCTAGCATGATAACGAGCAATGTATTCTGTGTCATATTGATTGGCTATAGGCTTAACTTACGTTCAAGTGGGTTCTTAATCAACGAACCCAGAGGCAGTCTTTCTAGACTGTTTCTACCTATACATTTCCGATGCAATTGCTTTCTGACACAAGATCTGATTTTTTCAGGAAAAGTTTGAAATATCCGTCATTCTCCTACGTTTGACGCAAGAAATTCTCGTTTGAGCGGAAACAGACTGATCGTTTCAGAAGCAAAACTTCTGGTGACAATCTCTTTCAAAAGCTTTTCGGCTATTTTGCGATCCAACCGGTTTTTTCGATACGCTTGAATTCGGCGCCAATATTCTGTCCTTCATAGAATGAGACAAGTCCCTGTAGTCGAATGGTTTCCCCTTTTCTGATAAGGGGAAGGATCGGGTCCGCATGAAGGCAGGGACATTCCTTAATTCCCCAATTCTTGCCAACATGTTCCCAAGCAGTGATGATCCAGCGATTTTCCTCCCCGTTCCGGCATGCCGAATAATTCCCCCACGCATACAAGTTTCCGCCGGCCTGGGATTTGAAACCCTCCAAGTTACCGAGAAGGAGGCAGTTTTGAATATGGATGTTTTGCAAAGGGCCTCCACTCCCGTTGGTTAACCAGAAATCTAGCTTCAAATGGTCAACCATGGGGGTGACTTTTGCTCTAAACGCGATTCCATTGGGAAGGTTTCTAGAGGATTCAAGGATTCCATCATCTTTTCTGGACCATTCGAGAGCAGGCAAGACAATATTTTGGCGTTCCCAAATGGTAGATAGGTCCGAATGTGCGATATAAAAGTAGGTTTCTCCAATGCGAATGGCTTCGGGCAAATCCAGGACGGCGTATCCGCCATCTTCCCAAGGAGGAAATACGGTGACTTTGGTTTCGCGTTGGGGATTGATGGCCAACTCAGTTTCACCTATCCGAGGATGGCGTCCTCCGGGGTAAGGGAGAGCCAAAAGCCTTTCTTTGTTCCGGGGAGGATGGTTTTCGTGACTAATATTTAATCGCTCAAGAGCGGATGAGATCTCTTGTTCGGTGAGTCCGGTAGCGAGTGATATTTCGTCCGATGAAAATTGGTGATACCAGACCATATTTTCGAGCCAGTATTTCAAATCCTCTTCGCTTTTGGGAGGTCGTTGCCATTTCACTTGCTGGAAGTCGGGTCGAAATTCTTCATCGTTGTTGCTATTTGAAGTCTCCAGGGAACGTTCGTGTTTAAGAACAAAATATCCCAGTCCCACTAACATTAGCGGAATCAGAGCTAGCCACAAATAGAGCAACCGGATTCCTCCAGGTGATATTGGCTGTTGCGGAAGGCCCAAAAAACCTTCTCTACCATTGCTTCCGATTTGAGCTCCCTTCGTATGGGTTACCAGCATTTTTTGGCTTTTCCCATGGCGCTCAATGATGAGTTGGCGATTGTCCGTGAGCTCCAATCTAACAGGGTTGAGACATTCTGAAAGTTCGGAATCAAACGTCAGTCGTTGGGCACAATATTCTGCAGCTTCAGGCTCCTCCTTAAGTCGGTTTTCGAGTTGCCTTTGCTCCGGGATACTGAGTGTTCCATCGATGATGCCGTCGACCAAGTAAATCAACTCAGGATCGGGCATCTCCATCAACTCGTCATTCATGATTTTTTGTTCTCCATCTTATCCTCTACGCAGCGTTTTAGCGTGGTTCGGAGGCGCTCCAGCTGTTTGTAGACGGAGTCCATGGATCTCGAGGATTCGGCGGCAAGATAAGAAAGTTTTTCCCGATGGTTTTTGTGATATCTGGCATTTAACACCTTTTGCTGCTTGTCCGGGAGAGATTTCACACACTCATCCAATGCCTCGAGCCGGTCTTCACTCTCATTGACTTTGTTGAGAGCGTTATTGAGGACCCTTGAGGCTATGTTTTCTGCGACCTCTTCATCAGCGAAAACTACCGATTGAGAATTGTGTTTTTTTAACCAACTTAAGGCTTTGAATCGAGCGCAGGTGAATGCGTACCGTCGAAAATCCAAGTTATCCCAGCTTGCCTCATATCGATTCCAAATCGTAATTGAAGCCTCCTGAATACAATCTTCTACGCCCTCATGGCTCTTCAACATCGTGCGAAGATAGCCTCGAAGAGCAGGGCGCAATTGAACGAGTTTTTTAGAAAACAGTTCGGCATCCGCCTGAGACATTAAGGTATCGCAAGATCGAGTATCCCGATCATTACTCGAACTAGAAGGGAATATTTTCCCATCGCTCTGTAATACCTCATTCACTATTCAAAAATTCCTCCCAATTCGTTTTCTATTTTTCTGAAGATGGTTGCTCACTGAAATCTAGCAAAAGGGATATCCCTTCAAGGCAATATCGCTTGAATTTGTAAGACCACTTGCCACAAAATTGAAACAATATGATCGTAGGGCTCTCAGCTTGGCCGTATTTTTCCATTCCTCAAGAAGAATCTGGCTTTGATGTCGCTCTCGCCTTGATGCCAGAACAAGCCTTTCAGGTTCCAGGAAAGTTGGTGGTCTTGCTTGGCGTGGGCGAGGTATTTTTGAAACTTGGGATAAGGTCCGTCTGCGTAGATTTTTCCTTCCCGGGGAGCATCGCCCGGAAACCAAGTGATCGGAATGAGCTTGGTCAGGGGCGCGCCACAGCGGCAGTATTGGATCAGGATGATGTCGCCGCCGGATTGCTCGACGAGGCGGAGAGCGAGCTCGGTTCCCATCGCTTTCGGGTTCAACCCGGTGAGGACTTTGAACTTCGAGGACTCGGGCTCCGACACGCATTTCATGCCGTAGTAGTAGATTTTGTGACCGCCGGGAATTGGGGTGCTGCCTTGGGAGAGGGAACTCAGCCGGAAGCCATTCGATTGCCCCGTGAAAACGTAGACATCAGCCGCTTGAGTGGTGGAGAAAAAGAGGAAGAAAAGAAGTGCGAGCAATCGATGAACCATGATGTCATGGTTAGAGTAGTCACCCGACACCGAAATTGGGACAAGGAATTCCGGCGAGCTTACTGCGCGGAGAACTCCCAAATTTTTCCTCTGATCACTGAACCGTCTTTTTGAACTGCATCGACCCGCCAGCAGTAGCTTTGGCCAGAGACGAGGGCTTTTGGGGTGGCAATATTTATGCTCAACGGTGATGACTTTTTCAGGTTTTTTCTCTTCTGCCGATATCGTGATTCCCTTAAAATAAAAATAGGGCGGCGATGTTAAATCGCAACCCTATGGGTTTAAAGGGGAAATGATGAAGAGCTACTTCTTGCGGCGCAGAAGCAGCGCAAGTCCACCCAGACCGATGAGAGCTGTCGACGAAGGCTCTGGAACTGCCGCGCTACCGATTACGTCGAGTTCAGCGTATCCGGTGTAACCATTCTCTACTGAGTCGAAAGTGAAGCGGACTGCCCCAACTCCCTGACCAATGAAGCCTCCACCGTCATCGGTGAGTCCTGTGGTGATCGCTCTATGATTTTGGCCTGTGATAGTGGGCTGAAAATTAACCGATCCAACTGTTGTGAAGTTGGCTAGGTCTCCAATCGGAGCGAAGGCAACAGTGTATGCCTGCTGGTCACGACCAGTATCCTGCCAACCACCAAGGACGATGACGTCAGTGATATCATAACCAAAAGTACTTGGAGCCAAGTTGTAGGTAACAGAAGTGCCGCCAGTGTTTCCTCCAGTCGCGAAGTTATCGTGGTTAGTCGCACCGTCTACATAAGCTCCCCACGTTCCTACGGAGCCGTCGTTGAAAATAGGTACTGCGCCACTAGCCTCTAGTGCAAAGTTTCCAGAGGAGGCTGTAGCTGTAAGTCCCTGTAGCAAATCGGTGTTCGATGCGACAGTAGTCGTTGGATTCCATGCGACAGCTCTATCGCCACCATTCTCCTCAATTGGTGTGATGTTGATTACCGATGCTTGAGTTGATCCGATCGCCAGCGCAGTTAACGCCAGTGTGGATGTTGTTAGTTTTTTACTTTTGTTCTTCATGTGAATAATTCTTTGGACGATTCGAAGAATAGCACCCTATTTACGCTTGGACAAAATCAATCAGTTGGTATTTTTTACAGACCAAATACCATCGCTACCCCAAAAACAATCGCTCCCGGATTCTGTCCTAAAATGGCTACGCTCCGAGATCGAGAGCGGGCGAATCGGGATCGCGCCATTCATTCCGCTGCTTCCGGCGGTTCGGGAGAGATCGATGACTCGAATCTGCCCAAGCTCGATGACGTTCTCATGGCACGGGGTGCCAATGAATTCATGTCACCCGCCGACGAATTGAAGGCCTTCAATATCGACCCGCGTTTCGAGGTGAATTGCTTTGCCTCCGAGGAAGATTTTCCTGAATTAGCCTGTCCGATTGCAATGCGGTGGGACGGTCGGGGGCGACTCTGGGTTTCATGTTCGACGACTTATCCGCACGTTTATCCCGGTCGCAAGCCAATGGATAAGCTCATCATTCTTGAGGACACCGATCAGGATGGAAAAGCCGATGTCTGTAAAACCTTCGCCGAGAATCTGCACATTCCCTTGTCCTTTGTGCTCGATGGCAAAGGCGGGGTTTATGTTTCGGATCAACCTCTCCTCACCTACATCGCCGATACCGATGGCGATGACAAAGCCGATCATCAGGAGATTCTTTACACCGGCTTCGGCTGCGAGGATTCGCATCACTCGTTGCACGACTTTGTGTGGACTCCCGGAGGCGATCTCATGTTCCGCGAGTCGGTCTTTCACAACAGTCAGGTCGAGACCGCACACGGCCCGGTGCGAACCAAGAACTCCAGTTGGTTTCTCTACAATCCGAGAAGTCGTCGCCTGACGGCCTTTGGCGGCTATCCCAACACCAATCCATGGGGAGTCGCTTACGATCAGTGGGGCAACCACGTGGCGTCGCATCCTGTTTTTGCATCGACTTTTCATGCCACCAATCGCCCTTATCCTCTGCAACACTCCGGTGCCCGGGGAATGCAGGCCTACTCGGGGGTGTGTGGACACGACTTTGTGGACTTTGATTTCTGGCCCAAGGAAATGCAGGGCGGCTTTATCAAAAATCGCTACAAACCAACCAATCGGGTTGAGATTCACAAGTGGATCGAGAAGGAAGATTGCTTTGAGGAAGAATACGTCGGGGATTTGATTTTCTCGACCAACCTGTCGTTAATTCCAGTCGATCTCACCTTTGGTCCGCGTGGGGATGCTTACGTTTGCGATTGGTATAATCCGGTGAAAGGGCACATGCAGTATTCGCTGCGCGATCCGCGTCGTGACCGCAAGGCCGGGCGAATCTGGAGAATTGTTCCGAAAGGCGCGACTCTTGCCGAGGCTCCGCAATTTGAGAAATCATCGGTCGCTGACTTGGTGGGAATGCTGGCCTCGCCTCACATTCGGTATCGTCAGTGGGCCAAACGAGAGCTTCGAGATCGGGAACGCTCCGAGGTGCTGGAGGCGATTCAAGGCGTCTTTAAAAATGGCGACAGCAGTGATTTGACCAAACTGGAAGCGGTCTGGGTTTTGCAGAGTTTTGATGCTCCCGATCTGTTCCGATTGAAGGAGTTGTTAAAGTCGCAAGATCATCGCATCGCCGCGTCGGCGCATGGACTTCTTCGTTTCTAGCATGATGTGATTGGGATTGAAAAGACCGCGGAGCTTCTCGCTGCCGGGGTGGCGCACCAGTCCCAGCACGTGAGGCGCGAGGCGGTCATTGCGGCCAGCTATGTGGGAAGCAAGGAGGCCTTCGAAGCGATTCTGCCAGTGCTGGAGCAAGAGGCCGGGGTTCACCTTTCCTATGCCATCAGGAGCTCACTGCTATCGGCCAATCTTGAGCGTCATTGGGCGGGATCAACACATGAGGCGATGATCAAGCCAGCCCTCGCGAAGCTCAACCAGCGGGCAAGAACACAGCCAACGGTGGGTAATGCAGGGAACGCGAATTTTGATTCCCAGAAGAGTCTCCAAACAGTCGAGATCTGCTGTGTTCCCGAGCGTCTTCTTTTCACGAAGGAGAAGTTCACCGTGAAAGCCGGGAAGGCGGTAAAGCTTATTTTCAAAAATCCCGACGCAACCCAGCACAACCTCGTCATCCTCGATCGGGGAGGTTCGGTTGAAGAAGTGGGCATGGCCGGAAACGAAATGGCCAAGTCTCCCGAGGGCATCAAGAAGCACTTTGTCCCTGAACACAAAAGCATCCTGCTCGCCAGTAAACTCCTCGCGCCCCATAGCGTCGAAACCCTTCGCTTCATCGCGCCTAAGAAGCCCGGAAATTATCCCTACGTCTGCACCTTCCCGGGTCACTGGGTGGTCATGAAAGGAATCATGGTGGTAGAGTAGTGCGGGAAGATTTTTTGCTATTGGGTAAGTTGGTTTGTTATTCAGGCCAACGAATATCTGCTTAGACTCTTGTTTTATGGGGAATTATCGGGAGGATCGCCCGAATGATAACTCGGTTGAACATGAGTGGATTGGTGGCAGCGGTGGTGACGCCAATGGACTCCAAGGGAAACCTTAAGTTGGAATTGGTGCCACGGGTGGTGGACTACATGGAGTCGAAGGGAATCACAGGGATATACATCGCGGGAAGTACGGGCGAAGGGATGTCGTTGACCGATGACGAAAGGCGGGAGGTTGCAGAGGCTTATGTTGGAGAAGCGAAAGGGCGAATGAAGACTTTTGTCCAGGTGGGTCATAACAGCTTGAAGGCTTCTGCCGATCTTGCGGGGCATGCCGAGCAGATCGGCGCGGATGCGGTTTCGGCAACACCGACGGGGTATTTTAAAGTGAGCGGCGAAGAGGAAATGGTGGAGGGTTTGTTGCCGATTGTGGAGGCCGCTCCGAAGACTCCGTTTTACTATTATCACATTCCATTTTTCTCAGGGGTTGATCTTGATCCGATCAAGCTAACGGATCGCGCGATGGATCGTTTGACGACTTTTTGCGGGATCAAATATTCGGATCGCGGGTCGTTTCATAATTTGCCAGCCTTACGAAAAATGGCTCCTGGCCTGGAATTCTTCGCGGGTTCGGATGAGGCCTACCTGATGGCGGTGGCGCAAGGTTTTCAGTCGGCGGTGGGAAGCACCTACAATTATGCCGCTCCCATTTACGACAGAGTGCGGGTGGCATTAGGGGCGGGTGATTTTGAAACTGCGCGAGTTTGGCAAAGTCGGGCGCTGGAGATGATTTCGGCAATGTTTGAGACCTGCGGCTTGGCTTCACTGAAGGCAATGATGCAGATGGTGGATATTGATTGCGGGCCGGTTCGCCGTCCGATTCAGCCAGCGAGCCCAGAGCAAGTGGATCAACTCCGACGTCGTCTTGACGAAATGGGTTGGTTCGAATGGATTGATCAGGACTCGTAGGTGGTGGCGAAATGAGGTTGCTTTATTTGGTATGTCTTTTGATCTGGGCTCCAGCGTGGGGTGCATTGAGTTGGGATCGACTGCCGGACTTGCCTGATCGGGAAGGCTTTGCGGGAGTCTTCGCGGGAGTGGTCAGTGAGGAGGGTGATGATTTTTTGGTGGTTGCCGGAGGGGCGAATTTTCCGGAGGGGCGGCCTTGGGAGAAAGGGCCCAAAATCTATTACGATGGAATTTTTGTTCTGCCACTGAAGAAAGGAGGAGAGTGGGAGGAATCCGGGGTGAAGTTACCGAAGAAGGTGGGATATGGAATGTCGGTGAGTTTGAAGAATGGCAAGTGCCTCTTCATGGGTGGGAAGAATGGCGAGGGAACTTATGATGAATTGTGGGAGATTTCGATTTCTGGGGGTCGCATAGAGGTCGAAGAGATTGGGCGATTACCGAAACCTTTGGCGGAAGGAGTTGCGGGATTGGTTTTGGGTGAGGTGGTGGTAGGAGCAGGGGGAGACGGGACGAAGACGGGACGCGAAATTTTCAGAATGAAGCGACCTGACCCGAAGGCGGTGGAGTGGGAGTCGCTGGGATGGCCGGATGGAGCACGCGGGAGGATGTATCCGGTGGGGGGCATCCGCGATGGGAAATTTTATCTCTTTGGCGGAAGGGATTTTGCGAGTTCGAAAGAGGTTCAAGAGGATCGTTTTGAGGGGCTGGACTGGTTGAAAGATTGTTGGGAGTTGGAGTTGGAAACGAAAACATGGCGGCGATTATCGGACTTGCCGGAGGCGAGATCAGCGGCTCCTTCGATGGCAGTTCCGGTGGGGGCCAGTTCGCTTCTGATGCTTGGGGGAGTTCCGGTGGATTTTCTGAGTGAGCAAGTGGCGGCGAGGCCGGAATTGAATGGGCAGGGGATGGAGCATCCCGGGTTCCCCGGGTCGGTTTTTTCCTATAATACCGTAACCGACCGCTGGGCAGAGGCCGGAAGTCTGTCGCTTGAAGGAAGCTTTGCTCCGGTGACCACACCGGTGGTTCTTTGGGATGGAAAGGCGATTTTACCAACGGGAGAAATTAAGCCTGGAGTGCGTTCTCCACAGGTTTTGATTGCAGAAGTGGGAGGCTCAAAGCTGAGCTTTGGCACGGTCAATTGGGTTGTCGTGGTTGCTTATTTACTGGGAATGGTAGCGATTGGATATTGGTTCATGAAGAGGGAGGCCGCATCTACGACGGATGCTTATTTTCGTGGTGGTCAGAAGATCCCTTTTTGGGTCGCGGGTTTGTCGATTTTCGCGACGATGTTATCGGCGATTACCTTTATGGCGGTGCCTGGGACGGCTTATGCGACGAATTGGAATGGTTACATCGGGCAGTGGCCGATTTTGATCATCGTTCCACTCGTGGTGATGTTCTATCTGCCGTTTTATCGTCGACTGAATATCACGACGGCCTACGAGTATTTGGAGAAGAGATTCAATGTGGCGACCCGCGTGATTGGAAGTACGACTTTCATTTTATTTCATGTGGGACGGGTGGCGATTGTTCTCTACCTTCCCGCATTGGCGCTTTCGAGCGTGACCAGTATCGATATTTTTTTGGCGATTTCTGTGATCGGAGTGCTGTGTGTCATTTACACCGTGATGGGAGGAATCGAGGCGGTGGTGTGGACCGATGCCATTCAGGCCTTGGTGCTCATCGGGGGGGCGCTCTTGTGTTTTGGTTTGGTGGTCTCCCAGGTTGACGGAGGACTGGGCGCGATTGGCTCAGCGATGAGTGAGCAAGGGAAGGGGCTGACCGCAAGCTGGAGTCTTTCCGACCTTTCGATCGCGAGAGGGTCGACGTCGGGCTTTGTCCTGTTCGTGGCCTTTATGTTGGCCAATCTCCCTTCATACACCTCGGGGCAGGATGTGGTGCAGCGCTATGTCACGACGCCTTCGGAGAAGGAGGCAGCCCGGTCGCTCTGGATGAATATTGCGATGGTGCTGATCGGTTCGGCGATCTTCTTTGGGCTGGGAACGGCCTTGTATGTTTTTTATCAAAACAAGCCCGAGTTGATGGACCCGGCCTTGCCGGCAAAGGACAGCGTACTGCCCTTTTTCATTATGCAAAATTTGCCGACGGGAGTGGCGGGGTTGATTATCGCCGGGGTATTTGCAGCAGCGCAATCGACGATATCCAGTTCGTTGAATTCAGTCGCGACAGCGTTTACAACGGATGTTTATGGGAGGCTGCTGAAGCCGAAGAGTTCTGATCAAGAGAGGTTGAGAGTTGCGAAGCGCATGGTGATTGTTCTCGGAGTGGTGGGAATTGGCGTCTCGAGTTACCTTGCAATGATCAAGACTGATGAAGTCTTCATGTTGTTTAACCGTTTCATCGGTTTTGCGTTGGGGCCATTGGGAGGCTTGTTTGCGCTGGGGATTTTTTCAAAGAGACCAAATGGATTGGCAGGTTTACTCGCGCTCGTTTTTGGAGTGATCACGGTAACTGTGACATACTTTTTGAATGAAGCTGGAATTATTGACCTCATACCCTTGCTCTATGGCGCGATCGGTTTCCTGTCCACTTTAGGGTCCGGGCTGGTTTTGGGGTTTGTGCTTCGGGCGACTGACGAGGAAGTGGCTGGCGTGACGATCTGGACTCAAAATAAGTGAGAGATTTACAGGGCCCTGAAGATTCACTCAGCGTTTTCTCACGGGAGGAGCGGAGATGGTTTCTCCTTTGATGAATTCGGGTAAGAGGGGACGGTGTCCCCAGGGTTTTCCGATACCCGAGGAAAGAAGTTGGCTGAGAGCTGAGGTGACGAAATTTGTGACGTTTTTGTTTTCAACTCGATAACGGGAAATGCGGGGAACGAGGTGCTCCATGAGAGGAGCATCTTCGAGACAAATCAACGAGATATTTTGTGGAATGGAGAGTCGGTATTGGTTGGAAAGGAGGCCGTGGATTTTTACAGCGGCGCGAACCCGGAGAGTGATTATTGCGGTTGGCCTAGGGGTGGAAAGGAGAGGTGATTGCATCACCTGTGACGTGTTGTTGGTGGATTCCTGGTAAGAAATGATTTGTCGACTGGCAGCAGGCCCCAGGATTTCGGTAAAGGTTTCTCTTAGCTGAAGGTTTCCCGCGAGTTTGGTTCCCGGAATCACCAGGAGGATATTTTTGGGATCGTGTTTGAGACGAATTAGGGATGCCAAGCAGTGATGGAGAGCTGCAGAGTAGTCGATTGTAAGAGCGGGGAGATTGATGCCCTTGTGGGCGTTTCCAAAGAGGATGGACGGGATGGCGTTATTCTGAAAATACTCTTGTACTTTTATACTAGAACGATAAAGGATCCATGCGTCTGATTTTGATTCATCAATTAGATCATCGAACTGATGGTGGTTTTTGCTGCGATGGATCCAAGGTTTAAATGTGTATTGGATAGTAGCACCAGTGTCTGCGAGAATTCGCCCCACTTCACCGTAAATAACCAACCCGATCCAATTCATGTCTTCGAGTCGGACTGGACTTAAAAAAGTGATTTTCTTTCGAGTCAGCGTATCAGTAGGCTGACCATCACTTTGGGGCGAGTATCGGATGATAGTTCTTTTCTTTACTACTTCGAGCCAGCCCTCTCTTTTCAGTTGATTGATGGCTAGTCTTAAAGTTGACCGACTGACCCGTAGGCTTTCACAAAGTGATCTTTCGGAAGGGAGCTTTGCGGTGATTCGGCCGCTCTCGATCTCGGAGCGTAGCCATTTTAGGACAGAATCCGGGAGCGATTGTTTTTGGGGTGTCGATGGCATTTGGTTTGTAAAAAATACCAACTGATTGATTTTGTCCAATCGTAAATAGGGCGCTATTTTTCGAATAGTCCAAAGAATTTTTCACATGAAGAATAAAAGAAAACTATTGATTCCAATGTTTGCCTCCTCTGTCGCGGGGATGGTGAGTTCACAAGCCGCCCTAATTTTTCACAGCACGATGGATAACGTCGACGTCGGAGCGGGAGCTGGTGCCGACACAACTTCTACCGGCACTTTCAGCGTAGGAAGTGTCGTGGGAGCGGGTGGAACGGCGGGTGGCAATGCCAATACCACGCCTGTAACCACTACAGGTGGGCATGTGTCTTCCGGGGCCTCTGGACAAATTGGTAATGCGATTTCTGTTCCTGGGAACGGCAATGCCGGAGTGAGATACAATGGTGTCGCAAATGCGGGAACGGGAGGATACACTGTTTCATTGTGGTTCAATTTCAACAGTAATGCCCAGAACGGGATCTTGGCCGGAATGGGGAATCCGGGCTCTTCCGCTGAGGGGTGGACGATCTTTTATGAGAATGGAAGCTTGATCTACCGGATGAGTGTAGGTGGAGGCGGGAATGATTTACGGGGAGCGATTAATACTGCGATTGCAAACGATTCCAGCTGGAACCACGCCGCTTTGGTAATCGATCCCGCTGGCGGATTGATTAATGGTTACCTCAATGGAGTTGCTGCGACTGGCACGGGTCAAGGTGGTCCTCCTGATGCTACCTATGTTCCTGATGGTGATGGAATCGCAAATGGTGATCCTCTTTTGCTTGGTGTTCGTTCCTCGGGCGGGTTTCAGTTCGGAGGAGATCTTGACGACGTTGCGATCTGGAATGAGTCACTCGATGCAGCTGCTGTCGATGGAATCTACCAAAATGGCTTGGCTGGAATAAATGCGAGTGGAATACCCGAGCCTTCGTCGTTGATGTTGGCAATCATGGGGGCTGTAGGCCTTCTTCGCCGCCGTCGATAGTTTCTTGGGGAATTCACACTGAAATCTCAATCAATATTAATTGCTCTGGTCCTGATTTGGGCTAGGGCAAGAATTTTTTCTTTTTCTAAATTAGCCTCACTTTTACCCATGAAAAAAACAATCGGAATGACGTCACTCATTGTGACAATAGCAGCCTCAATTGGCGTCTCGAGCGCACAGGATGTTCCCGCAAGTGTTTTGACTCAACTCGTTCATTACTCCTCTCTGGACAATGATGCGGTTGGTGCGGGGTCTGGAACAGACACGAGTTCCGATGGCGTTTTTTCTGTAGGAGCGACGATCGGAGTAGCCGGTAGCGCTGGGGGAAGTGCTAATACAACTCCGGGCGCGACCACCGCAAGTCATCTGACTTCGGGCGCGAGCGGGCAGTTATTTGAAGGGCTTTCTTTTCCCGGTGGCGAGAATGCGGGGGTGAGGTTTGATGGTGTAGCTGCGCCTGGTACTGCCAACTATGCCGTATCCTTTTGGTTCAATTTCCAAGATTCCGCGCAGAATGGAATTTTGGCAGGTAGTGGGAATCCAGGTTCTTCAGCTGAGGGGTGGACCGTCTTCTACGAGAATGGAAGTTTGATTTTCCGCATAAGTGTCGGTGGAGGTGGTGCGGATCTGCGAGCAGCGGTGAATGGTCCGGTCACAAATGATTCTGATTGGCATCATGCCGTTTTGATGATTGATCAAACGGCCGGAGTCGTCCGGGGTTTCATCGATGGGCTGGAGGTAACCGGG
The DNA here is from genome assembly GCA_022425785.1 of Akkermansiaceae bacterium. GTDB lineage: Bacteria > Verrucomicrobiota > Verrucomicrobiia > Verrucomicrobiales > Akkermansiaceae > SW10. The sequence continues at coordinate 17,107 of JAKMEV010000506.1, forward strand.
GTTGGAAGCGGAGGACCTCCGGATGAAACCTTCGTGGCCGATGCAGATGGGATTGCAAATGGTGATCCTGTTCTACTTGGTGCTAGAGCGAGTGGAGGGTTCCAGTTTTTTGGGGCGATGGATGATTTTGCAGTCTGGGATCGGACTCTGACCACTGCCGAAGTGACTGGTATTTATGATGCGGGAGTCGCCGGAAACCCTTTGGTTTCGAAAGACGATACGGATGGCGACGGAATGCCGAATGCATATGAAGAGCAGTTCCCGTTTTTGAATCCCAATGATGCCGGAGACGCGGGGCTCGATGAAGACAACGACACCTTGACCAACCTTGAAGAATGTAATCAAGGCACCAACCCCGGTTTGGCGGATTCCGACGATGACGGGTTGGATGATAACGAGGAGACAACCACGAATCCGCTGGTTGCTGATAGTGACGGTGACGGACTGAAAGACGGTCCTGAGATCGAGGAGCATATGACCGATCCGAATATCGCCGATAGTGATGGTGATAATCTGAGCGACGGGGTGGAAGTTAACGACTTGATGACTGATCCCAATAAGGAAGACAGCGATGATGATACCTTCAATGATGATGTTGAAGTGGCTTCGGGAACAGATCCCAACGATGATCAGAGTTTTCCTACAATTGCGGTGAATGACGGGCTCTATCTTTACTATAATTTCGATGGATCAAGCATCACAGGGGATGTGATTGATGATCTAGCTGGAAACGAGGCGGGTCCATTTGATGGCACCAAGGCAAACGGAGGGCCAACCGAAGTATCCGGTCTCTTTGGGGAAGCTGCCGAGTTTTTAGGTGGTGGCAATGGGGACATGGCTCAGTATGTTGATCTCAATGCTCACGCCGCTGCACTCGGTGCATTGAGCGAAGGATCGATTTCTGCTTGGGTGAAGGTTCCTTCTGATGCGCTCTTGACAGATGTTCTGACAATTTTTGCAATGTCGGACGATTTGGATGGCTCCAGCGAATCTCGCTTTTGGGTGAGCAATGGCGGCGGGTTCGGAACGGGAACCCTTGCATACGGAGTAAGAAACGATGCGGCAAATCAGGGAACCTTTAACAGCGGAGCCATCAGTCCGTTGTTGGACGGCGAATGGCATCATGTGGCGACGACCTTTGTCGAAGGTTCTTCAACTGCGACGCTCTATATAGATGGCGATGCCGTTGGTTCGGCTTCATCGGTTTTCTTTGCAGGTGTCGATGGTGCGAACGCAGCCTCGATTGGCCGCAACAGTGATTCCAGCGGAAGTCAGTGGTTCTTTGATGGATCAATGGATGACTTTGCGATTTGGGATCGTCCTCTTAATGCTCTTGAGATCGCTCATATCTATTCCGAAGGACTTGCCGGAAAGCCCCTTGCTCCGGGGGCAGCAAGCGACCTTAAAATTACCTCCATTGTGCGTGACGGAGTCAGTGGTGACGTGTCGATTACGTGGAATTCCAGGAACGGAGTGAATTATGAACTGGAAGCATCGACGGATCTGAATAATTGGGAGTCAATTGATGATGTTTCGGCGACCGGTCAATCGACGACGATTGTTGATTCCTTCTTTAGTAACGGAAAACCAAAAGTGTTTTACCGAATCATCGTAGCCAACTGATTTAATGCGGTGTCGAAATCTTGCCACTGGATTGGTATCTTCTCTGATCGCAGTTCTTCCCGTTCTTGGGATGCCACAGCTCACTGAGTTTCTGGCGGTCAATGATACCGTCTATCCGGATGGTGAGGGTGTTTTTTTCGACTGGATCGAAATCCATAATCCCGAAGCAGGCGATCTCGATCTTGGCGGATACTTTCTAACCGATGATGATCAAAATCTGACTCGCTGGACTTTTCCGTCTCCCACTGTCATTCCTGCTGGCGGGTATCTGGTCGTCTTTGCTTCGAGCGATTCCACGCCTCCGGATGGGGAGCTGCATACGAATTTCAAGCTCTCCGGTGGAGGCGAATACCTCGGTCTGGTTGCGCCGGACGGGCAGACAACTATCGATCAGTTTGCTCCGACTTTTCCGCAAGAGTTTGCCGACATTTCCTATGGTCGAAACGGCTCCGGAGACTTGAGATATTTTTTCAATCCGACTCCAGAGGCAGCGAATGGAGATGGAA
>JAKMEV010000139.1:0-2229 GCA_022425785.1 Akkermansiaceae bacterium
CCTCAAAGAGAGTGAATTGATCTACCGCATCTTTAATGACGACGAAGACGAGGTCATGCCTCCACCCGATCATCAACATCAACTCAGCGAGACACAAAAAAACACCCTCAAGCAGTGGGTCCTCGAAGGCGGGAAATACGAAGGTCACTGGGCCTTCATCCCACCGGAGAAAGCCCAGATTGTCGGTTCCTCAAAATGGGGTGAAAATGCCATCGATAGTTTCATCTTTAAAAAAATCACTGAAGCCGGACTCACACCACAACCCGAAGCATCCCGTGAAACACTCCTCCGACGACTCTCTCTCGATCTCACCGGACTCCCTCCGACACTCGAAGAACAGAAAACCTTCCTCAACGACAAGTCTCCAGACGCCTACGAGAAACTCGTAGACCGGCTTTTAAGCTCTCCACGCTACGGCGAGCGGATGGCGATGTGGTGGCTCGATGGCGCACGCTACGCCGACACCCACGGCTTCCAGGCCGACTGGGAACGCTACCAGTGGCCTTGGCGCGACTGGGTCATCAGGGCCTTCAATCAGAACATGCCCTTCGACCAGTTCACCATCGAACAACTGGCCGGAGACATGCTTCCCAATGCCACGAATTCTCAAATCGTGGCCACCGGATTTAACCGCAATCACCGCATCAATACCGAAGGTGGATCACTCGCCGCCGAATGGCATGTCGAGAACGTCATCGACCGCGTCGAAACCACCGGTTCCGTCTGGATGGGGCTCACCTTCAACTGCTGTCGTTGCCACGACCACAAATACGACCCCATTTCGCAAAAGGAATTCTACCAGTTCTATTCATTTTTCAACAACGTCCCGGAAAAAGGGGTTGAACGAGGAACCCCCAAGAACTTTGAACCCACCATCAAAGTTGAAAACCCCGAAGCCGAAAATCAAGTCGCACAGCTGAAAACGAAAATCGCTGAGATTGAAAAAAGTCTCTCCTCCGCAAAAGAGAAAGCCGTAGCAAACCTCAACGGAGATATCCTGAGGTTACTCAAAAATCCTTGGACTACCCAAAAGCCTGCCAAAATCACTTCAAAAGGGAAAACCACCTTCAAGTTACAAGCTGACGGCTCCTATCTTGCTACCGGAGCGAAGACCGCCACCGACCTTCGCACCATCATCCTAAATCCGAGTCTAAAAAACCTCAGCTCCTTCCAAATCGAGGCACTTTCCGATCCCTCATTCCCAAACAAGGGTTACGCGCGTGGGCACAATGGCAATTTCGTCCTCTCCGGAATAAACGCTCACGTCATCCAAAATGGCAAGAAGGACATCCCTCTCAAAATTGCCAAGGCCCGCGCCAGTTACGAACAGAAAGGCTATCCGATTGCAAGCAGCCTTGACGGCAAAGCCAATACCGGGTGGGCCGTCGACGGAAACACCCAACGGGAAGCCCGACAGGCTGTCTTCGATCTCGCAAAACCGATCACCCTCAAATTGGGCCAGCAACTGAAGATTACACTCAACTTCGGAGCCTTCCCTAATCACTCCATTGATCGCTTTCGACTGTCCGCAACCGATGTCAAATCCCCACCACTCTCTCCAGCCACCCTTGATCAAGCGACAATCCTCGCTATCAAAACACCTCATCAGAAGCGTTCACCCAAACAGCTGAAACTTCTTGCGGCCTACCTTAGCCAACATCCTACGCCAGACCTCAGCGAACACCTGACGAAGATCGACCAACTCAAAGCCGAGATCACCAAGCTACAAGGCAGTGCTCCCTCGGTCATGGTGATGAAGGAGCTCCCCAATCCTCGAAAAGCCCACATTCTTGACCGTGGGGAATACGACCAACCCAAGGAAGAAGTCACCGCCGGACTCCCTTCCATTTTACCACCCATTCCAAAGGGGGAAAAAATGAACCGCCTCGGTTTGGCCCGATGGCTCGTTGATAAAAAACACCCCCTCACCGCCCGCGTGCAAGTCAATCGCATCTGGGAGAACCTCTTCGGAACCGGCCTGGTCGAATCGAGCGAAAACTTCGGCACCCAGGCCGACTATCCCAGTCACCCTCAGCTTCTCGATTGGTTGGCTGTCGATTTCGTCGAAAACAATTGGGATCTCAAAGACCTCATCAAAACCATGGTCATGAGCGCGACATATCGACAGAGCAGCAAGCTCGATTCCATTCGTCGGGAGAAAGATCCCAAAAACCGCCTCCTTAGTCGCGGCCCCCGCTTCCGCCTGCAGGCAGAAATGATCCGGGATCA
>JAKMEV010000008.1:0-3964 GCA_022425785.1 Akkermansiaceae bacterium
ATGTTATTAGCCACTGCGATATCGCCGACTTTTACTACACCGCCGTCTCCGCCGGTTGGGTTTGGGGATACGGACCCAGCGATTCCAAACGCAATCGTATCGAAAACAACCACCTCCCTCATCTCGGCTACCGCATCCTCAGCGCCATGGGCGGGGTTTACACCCTCGGGAAGGCCGAAGGAACGGTCGTCCGGAACAACCACATCCACGATATTTTCTCCGCCCGCTATGGGGGATGGGGCCTTTACCCCGACGAAGGCAGCACCGGCATCCTTTTTGAGAACAACCTCGTCTACCGGGTCCGCGACGGAGCCTTCCATCAACACTACGGACGGGACAATATCGTCAAAAACAATATCCTCGCCTACAGCGAAGAAGGACAAGTCGCCCTCACCCGCTCCGAACCACATCGCTCCTTCACCTTCGAAAACAACATCGTCTACTTTGACGGAGGCCACCTGCTCGGCGGACGAGGCTGGGCTGCCGGAGCCAAAGTCGACCTGTGCCACAACCTCTACTGGCGCGCCGACGGAAAACCCTTCAACTTCGACGGTAAAAGCTTTACGAAATGGCAGTCCGAGGGGAAAGACCAGGACTCAAAAATTGCCGACCCGCTCTTTCACGATCCCGCGAATTACGACTTTCGTCTGAAGTCTGATTCCCCCGCCCTCGCAATGGGATTCAAACCTTTCGACATTTCCAAAGCCGGCGTGAGAGGCGACGACTGGCGTGCCCTTGCCAAAACCACCACCTTCCCCGAACCTTACCTCGTCCCCGAACCACTGCCAAACATCCTTCACGACGACTTCGAACGCGGAAAGCTCGGTGGACTCTTTAGAAAAGCAACTCTCAGCCACGAGGGAAACGAAAGCCTCATCTCCATCTCCAAGGAAAAGGACAACCACATTCTCAAACTCCAACGCCACCCCGATCTCAAACAAGGCTACAATCCCCACTTCTACTGGGACCCAAATCTCACCTCGGGAACAGGCACCCTCTCCTTCCGCGTGCGACTCCAGCCCAACTCAAGCCTTCAATGCGAATGGCGCAGCAAAGGGGCCAGTTATAGGAAAGGTCCCAGCCTCTCTTTCAAAAATGGCAGGATTTACAACCGTCATCGAGAACTCGTCACCTACCCCATCGGCACCTGGCTCACTGTCACTATCGAAGCCGCAACCGGAAAAAAGAACAGCAGCTGGAAAGCCACCATCATCCACGAAGATGGCCTAAAATTTGAATTCACCAATCTCCCCTGCGATCCCGAGTGGACCGAACTCAACTGGCTCGGCTTCACCTCCGGCGGCAGTAAGGAAGCCGTCCTCCACCTCGACGATCTTTCCTTCACCTCCCGATAAAAACAGAAACCTCCTTGAGGCCCGCTCATTCGAAACGGGGACTTAAGAAGGTTCTACACACCTGAGTAATAGGAATGCGAGCTTACTTCAGCTCTTTGATTTTAATGTTCTTCCAGGCAGCGGTAAACGGACCCGCCTTCTTGCCGATTCCGTGCACCTGAAGTCCAAAGTGCCCCTTGGGATGGGTCTTGAAAATCTCCTCATCTGAGAGATCGGAAATTTGCACCCCATTAATCCAGGTTTTAATGTTTACCCCGTTGGCCACGATGCGGAAATGATTCCACTCTCCGTCTTTGAAATTCTTGTGCTTCTTCAACAGATCTTTCGGCGTCAACCAACCACGACCGGTGGCCTCACCATAAATATATCCGGCTTCAGCACCACCTCCACCACTGGCTTCGATCTCCACTTGAGGACCGAATAAGCGACCTCCAAATTTGTCCTTCTCGACATTCTTCAGAAGAGAACGAATCTGAATTCCTGAGTTCAGCGAGTTGTGAACCTTAACATCAAACTGGATCTCGAAGTTGGCATACTGCTTGTCGCTCACCAAAAAAGTATTCGGACTTCCTTTTTCGGTCATTCCCACAATGGCATCGCCCTCAACTTTGTATGTTGCCTTGCCGCTCTTAATCGACCATCCGGAAAGATCTTTCCCATTAAAAAGGGAAACCCAATCCGTCTCGTCGGCAAAGGCACCGGAGTGAAAAGAAAACACTGCGGTCAATGCCGCGCAGAAAGGAATTTTAATCATAAATTGTAATTGGTTTCCGGCAGAGAACCTCACCGGGCTGATGATTACGCCCACTTTCTAAAAATCTTACACCGCTTACTTAGGCACCCGACCTACCGGACGCCGTCCGGTGCCTTTGCGCTTGAGCGACCCATCGCCCAGATCCTTGTATGCCTTCTCCGCCAGTGCAAGGAGTCGCTTGAGCTCCTCCGGCTTTTCTTCCGCGAGATTCTTCTTCTCGGAAACATCGGACTTCAGATGATAAAGCTCCGGTTCCTTGATCGTGTTCGCAGAATATCGGTTCGGAATACCATCCTCCCCTCCGGGCTTTCCCGCCATGGTGCGATACTTGTGTGGCAAAATCAATTTCCACGCTCCCGAAATCACCGCCTGCAACTGACTGTTGGCATAATAAATGTAGTAAGCTTCCTGAGGGCTTTTCGCATCTTTCTTGCCCGATAACATCGGCCAGATGTCTTTACCATCGATCTTATGCTCGGGCAGGGATGACTTCGTGAGCTCGGCAATCGTAGGATACAAATCGATCGTCATCGCCGGATTTTCATTCACTGATCCCTCCGGGATCCTTGCCGGCCAGCGTGCGATAAAGGGAACGCGCACGCCACCTTCCCAGGAAGTACCTTTCCCTTCACGAAGCGGGTCTGCCAATCCCGAGTGCTCCCCGTAGGAAAGCCAAGGCCCGTTATCCGAAGTGAAAATCACCAGAGTATTGCGATCCAACTCGGTGCGCTTCAACACATCCAGGATCTGCCCTACCGACCAATCGATTTCGGCAATGACATCGCCATAGATCCCTCGCTTTGTTTTTCCGCGAAACTTATCGCTTACATACAGCGGAACGTGCGGCATGCTGTGGGCCAAATAGAGGAAGAAAGGCTTGCTGGTATTCTTCTCAATAAACTTCACCGCCTTCTTGGTGTAATCCGTCGTGAGTTGTTCCTGGTCCTTCGGCGAGACCTTGGGATTAATGACTTTCGTTCCCTCGATCAGCGGGAGATGCGGCCAACGCTTGATCCGCTTCTCCATCGGCAAATGCCGCACGCCCGGATGATACGGCCACATGTCGTTCGAGTAAGGCAATCCGTAGTATTCATCGAAGCCATTGTTCGTTGGTAAAAAGCGCGGATGATCACCCAAATGCCACTTTCCAAAACACGCCGTGGCATAGCCATTCTGCTGGACTAATTCTCCCATTGTAAGCTCGTCCAAACTCAAGCCGATCTTGGAATTTGGTCCCAACGCTCCGTTAATCCCCACCCGAGTATTGTAACACCCGGTCAGCAAGGCCGCCCGCGATGCCGAACATACCGCCGACGCGACATGGAAGTTGGTAAACTTAATTCCCTCCTTCGCCATCTTATCGAGATGCGGCGTTTCATACCCTTTCGCCCCAAAACACCCGACGTCGGAGTATCCCAGGTCATCGCAGAAAATCACCACGACATTGGGTGTCTTGGCAATCAACGGAATCACTGCCACAGCAGCGAGGGAACAAAAAATTAAGAACAATTTCATGAGAAAATATAGGCTACTTCGATACCTCTCACCTCTCCAAAATCTTACGAGAGTGGATGAAAATGTTCCTCCTCAACATTCACTCTTCAGCACCTCTCTTAATCCTACCAATCACCTCCCACATTCCTTTGCTTCTCCACACAGGCTCCTTGAATTGAAGATCCCAAATAGCCAAACCAAGCGAAACATCTGATTTGATCCACGCAAGATGTTCAAGAGCCGGCTTCCGCTGCTACTTCACAGCGTTGCTCGACACTCCCGGAAGCTCTCTTGCGAAGTGATCTCCAGCGGTAGCTCTGATAAATTCATAAGATCTCCAATCTGCAGCACTGCGTATGAC
>JAKMEV010000020.1:0-2267 GCA_022425785.1 Akkermansiaceae bacterium
GTCTTTTTGATGCCCGGGGCAAGGAGGTGATCGCGGGGATTGTTGGGGGAGATTTTATGCGATCAAATGTTGTGACCTTTTCAGCGAGCTTGGTATCGTCCTGCAGCGCACCGATATGATGAATGAACAAACAGACCGTAGGAATTTTCTCCAGAAATCACTGCTGGGAACCACAGGGCTGACGGGGATTGGCGCGTCGATTACCTCCACAGGATCGGTGACGGCGGAGACGGTTTCACAGGCGGCGGAGGGTGAGATTCAAACCGACGTCGATGTCCTCGTTGTGGGCGGCGGAACGGCTGGACATGTCGCGGCGATCCAGGCGGGCCGGAACGGTGCGAAAACTTTGCTCGTGGAACGCGGGGCGCAACTTGGCGGGATGACCACGACCGGAGGGGTTTCTTTTCCCGGACTTTTTGATGCCTGGGGCAAGCAGGTCATCGCAGGGATCGGTTGGGAGTTGGTGAAAGAAGCGGTGGAGTTGGATGGTGGGAAGTTCCCGAACTTTGCCAAAGTTCCCAAAAGCCACTGGATGAATCAGGTTTATGTGAATCAATTTCTCTACGCGATCCTTGCAGAGGAGAAATGCGAGCAGGCCGGAGTAGCGATTGCATACCACGAATTTCCGGCCTCGGTCGAAAAAACAAGGGGCGGTTGGCAGGTCGATTGCGTGGGATTCGGGACCCGGCGTCGGGTGATTTGCAAACAGATTATCGACTGCACCGGCGGGGCCGAGGTGGTGGGGATGATGGGGTTTGCGAGACTTCGCGAAGAGGAGACCCAGCCGGGGTCGATGTTATTTCAGTTGGGCGAGGCCAATAATCCCGGGCGCCGTCAACTGCATCGACTCTACGTGCATGGGGCGGATTCGAGCAACTCCCGCACCGTGACAAAGGCAAATATGACGGGCCGCAAGTCGGTGCTCGCGAAGCTCCGCAAGGAGAAAAAGCGACTCATGCATTTACAACCCGAGGCGGGCTTTCGCGAGAGCTATCGCATCGAAGGCGAGACCATCATTACGGTGAACGATTACACCTCGGGACGGGTTTTTGAGGATGCCGTTTCCAATGCCTTTTATCCGGTCGATCTACACACCAAAAACGGGGTGAAGCCGAAGCCGCTTAAGCGAGGCAAGGTCCCGACGATCCCCTTGCGGGCTCTGGTTCCGAAGGGAAGTGAGAACGTCATTGTGGCGGGCCGATGTGTCAGCAGCGACCGCCTGGCGAATTCGGGATTACGCGTGCAGGCATCGTGCATGGGAATGGGGCAGGCGGCCGGAGCCGCGGCCAGTTTGGCTGCGAAGAAACAGACTACTCCGTTGGAAGTGCCGCTCGCTGAGATTCAGGCCTTGTTGAAAGAGCATGGCGCGATTGTTCCGGGGAAGAAGTCTTAGGTGATGAAGGGGCTTCTACGATTCTGGTTTGTATTCATTTCGCTGCCGTTGGTGGTTTGGGCCAAGCCGCCGAACGTGCTCTTCATCGCAGTCGACGATCTCAACGACTGGGTCGGCTGCCTGGGCGGTCACCCGCAAACGCAGACCCCGAATATTGATCGTCTTGCGTCTCGCGGCATGCTCTTCACCAATGCGCATTGCCAGGGGACGATGTGCAACCCCTCGCGGATCAGCCTGCTGTGGGGGAGGCGTCCTTCATCGACGGGCTTTTACGACAATCATTATCATGTCTCCAAGGTGCCCGAGTTTCTGAAGGGACATGTCAGCCTGCCGAAGCACTTTGCTGCCAGCGGTTACAAGACCTTCACGGCGGGAAAGAATTTCCACGGCGGTACGCCCGAACAATCGCATGTCGTCGGGCCCCGACCCGGACAGTGGCGCAAGGGGTTCGATCAGATGGTGCATAAGAAACCAAAAACGTGGCACCGCACCTGGGACTTCGGCCCGCAGGATTATGAGGAGACAAAGTTCACCGACCACGTTACGGCCACCTGGGTCGCCGAGCAGCTGGGTGCGAAACACGAGCAGCCGTTTTTCCTCTCCTGCGGATTCTATCGACCACACGTGCCCTTTTTTCCACCGCGCCGGGTATACGAAAGTTTTGCGGAGGTGCAACTTCCGCGCGTCGATGAAAACGATTGGAGCGACCTCCCCGATGCCGCCCGTAGGGTGACCTTGAGTAATCCAAAAATCCCGACCCACGAGTGGATGCGGGAGAACAATCGCTGGCAGCAGGCGGTGCACGCCTACCTCGCCTGCGTGCGCTGGACCGACGAGCAGTTGGGTCGCATCCTCGACGCGCTCGACAAGGGTC
>JAKMEV010000058.1:0-3182 GCA_022425785.1 Akkermansiaceae bacterium
GAGACTGGGTCTGGGCTCCCGAGGAGAATTACAATTGGCGGAATGACCTTCCTGCGCTGGATGCTCCCCGGATTTATGAAGCCCATGTCGGAATGGCGACAGAGGAAAATCGCGTGGGGACTTATCGGGAATTCGCCGACGACGTTCTGCCGCGGATCTCCAGGCTTGGCTACAATGTTGTTCAGTTGATGGCGATTGCGGAGCATCCTTACTACGGGTCGTTTGGATATCACGTCGCCAATTTCTTTGCCCCGGCGTCCCGCTGTGGCACGCCCGAGGATTTGAAATACCTTATCGATACCGCCCACGGCCTGGGCATCGCGGTTTTGATGGATGTAGTGCATTCACATTCGGTGAAAAATTTCTCGGAAGGGCTGACTGCTTTTGACGGGGAGGAAGGACTTTATTTTCATTTTCACGAACATCCGCAATGGGACTCACGCCTTTTCGACTACGGCCGACCGGAGGTTTCGAGATTCTTACTTTCCAATCTCGCCTACTGGCTCAAGGAGTTCCGGTTCGATGGCTTCCGCTTCGATGGAGTCACTTCGATGCTTTACCACCATCACGGGAATATTACGTTCGATCACTATGACCGTTACTTCCTCGATGGCGTGGAATGGGATGCCATCACCTACCTTCAGTTGGCTAATCAACTCATTCACGAGATCCGTCCGGAGGCCTTGAGTATTGCCGAGGATATGAGCGGAATGCCAGGCCTGTGTCGTATACTCGAAGAAGGAGGGATGGGCTTTGATTATCGCCTCGCGATGGGGATTCCTGATCACTGGATTAAGCTCCTCAAGCATACTCCGGACGAAGAATGGGACCTTGATGAGATCTACCACACGCTTTCGAATCGGCGCGAGGGTGAGAAGACGATTGCCTACGCCGAGAGTCACGACCAGGCCTTGGTCGGGGATAAGACGCTGGCCTTCTGGCTGATGGATGCGGCGATGTATCACCACATGCAAGTTGGGGATTCAGACCCGGTGGTTGAGCGCGGGTTAGCGCTACATAAAATCCTACGTCTTTTCACTCTTGCTGTCGGAGGAGAAGGATACTTGAATTTCATGGGGAACGAATTTGGTCATCCGGAGTGGGTCGATTTTCCCCGCGAAGGTAATGACTGGAGTTTCCAATACGCCCGACGTCAATGGTCTCTCGCTGACGACGAGGACTTGAAATACGGTCAGTTGGAACGCTTTGATGCCGCGATGCTGGAATTGGCACGTCTACACTCTTTGCTCTCGTCAGGTCCAGCCAAGCTCCTGAATGTTGATCAGAAAAATTTGTGCGTGCAGTTTGAGCGAGGAGGCCTCGTTTTCGCGATCAATCTCAATCCCACCGAGTCGGTCTCTGATTATTCCTTCCCGATCGAAGATGAGGGTGACTACCGCTTGATCCTCAGCTCCGATGAAAAAGAATTCGGCGGCCACGACAGAACAAATGCCACAGTGACCTATCCCGTCGTAGAGGGGAAGCTGACCATTTATTCTCCTAACCGGACGGTGTTGGTTTTTGCCGCTGGCGACTAATTATTTACGTCGTATTTGGGATCGGTGAGGGTCCTGAGAAAGGCGATGATGGCAGCTTGATCCTCTTTGCTGAGACTGAGACCCTCTTTTGGATGCTTGGCAAGGTTGGCGTCGAGGGATTCGCTGCGGTGCATGGGGCCATTGTAGTGGGCCATGACGTCTTCGAGGGTTTTGAAGCGTCCGTCGTGCATGTAAGGGGACGTGTAGGTGAGGTTGCGAAGACTTGGCGTTGAGAACTTCATTCTGTCGGAGTCCTTTTTGGTGATGAGGAAGCGACCGAGATCTTTGGTCGGTTTTAGGCCGTTGTTGTGGAATTGGTGGTCAGAGAAATTGGCTCCTCCGTGACAGTGAAAGCAATCAGCTCCGAATTTTTTGCTGCGCGGTTCGTATTCCGTGAAGAAGAGCTCCATGCCGCGTTGCTCGTGTTTGGTGAGCTTTTCCTTTCCGGCCATGGCACGATCGAACTTTGAGTCGTAGCTGGTAAGAGTTAGGACGTAGCTTTCCAAGGCGAGGCCTAGTTTTTCTGCGGTCACTTTTCCGGGTCCGAAGGCTTTTTCGAAATCCTTGCGGTAGTTGCTGCGACCGTTGAGACGGCGCAGGACGGAGTTGAGATTGGCTGCCATTTCTAGGTGGTCTTGAATCGGGAAGAGAACTTGTTTGCGAAGACTGGGAGCGCGGCCATCCCAGAAAAAACTCGATTTCCAGGCCATGTTAAAAATAGGCATGGAATTTCGGGGGCCTTCCCGGCCCTCGAAGCCCGGGGAGATTCGTTTGTCATCGCCGAAGGCAATAAAAGGATCGTGGCAGGCCGCACAGGATACGGTGCCGTCAATGGAGAGAATGGTGTCGAAGAAGAGCCGCTCTCCCAAGTCGACACGTTCCGTGATGAGTGGGTTGTCTGGCGGTAGCGCCGGAAGGGGAAAGCTGCTGCTCATCTTGAAAGGATAGGGCGTGAATTTCCCAGGGAAATACAGAGGTTCGACTTTCTTAGCGGGCTTTTCGTTGGGCGGATAGCGGACGCTCTGAATGCTGAAGGAACTTTGTAAATTTGCGACAAGCGAACTGGCAATGGGATCGCCGGGATGGGAGTGGGTAGAGTCTCCGTCTTCGATGAACGAGATGGGGCGAGGATGATGGAGGAGTTTTTCTACATCGAACTTCAAGGCGATGGCGGTGTTTTCTTTAACGTGAAAGTTGACTGCCAATTGCTGACAATTGAAGTTGTTGTCGTTAGCGAGGTGGTAAACGAAGCCAGCGAGTTCTTTTTTGGGATTCCGGTATTTCCCTTCGAGTGCGAGAAAGATGTAGCCGTCTTTCCAGCCCCAATGGAGCTGACTGAGGTTGGGATTCAGGGGATGATCGTCGGCGTATTGATTTGGTTTTTCGTGGTTTGTCTTCTTTGGGATTCCGACAGAAAAGCGGGCGGCCCTGTAGGTTCCGGCGGGGACATTCGCGAGCGAGAAGGAGGTGCGTCTCTTTCCTGCGTCGAGGTAGGCGTATTGATCGGGAAGTTCGTGCCATTCTCCGTCATCCGACTGAAAGGCAAAGGAGCTGAGAAGGTAGCTCAATCTGGAGATCGAAAATGTTTCGCTCTTCCCATAGCGGATCGAGTTGAGCAGGAGCGGCTTGCCTTCGTATTGGTGT
>JAKMEV010000089.1:0-2434 GCA_022425785.1 Akkermansiaceae bacterium
TTAACTTGCACAGACAACACCAATGGCATTCCGTCGTCGCCAAAGTTTTGGGGACAGCCTGTGACGATGCTTAGCAAGAATGGAGGGACATCAAGGGCTCCTAGATAGGCTGACTGAATACTCGGTTCGCACGAAGCTTTGTTAGAACTAATCGTAAAAAGAAGCAGAATGGAAAGAAGGGAAGAATACGTTTTCATTGGCGCAGATTTAACCCAAGGATTCAAAAAATGTTGCAGAGTTTCTCGATTTCCTTCACCGCGGAGGTCCAATAAAGGCTTCGTGACGAGATGCGGCATGAGAGTTAGCGATGCGTCCCGCTTGCGTGCATTTTTAGGGCGAACGTCCGAGTCATGCCGCCCGCTACTGGGGGCGCCCCTCTGATTCTGGTTCAGCTTTCTCTTTCCCCTCAGACTTCGTCTCCGAGGCGGTAGCGGGTTGGTCAGCGCCGCCTTGTTCACTTTCTTGGTTTCGTGGTGCATCTTTCAGCGGTAGAAACTCCAACCTATTAAAGGTGAGCTCTGCCCTACTCTTCCTCTTAAAATGAATTCTTATAAGGAACTTTTGGTTTCTGTCGTCCACCGTTGACGCTCGAAACTCCATGTAAGTGTATGACCGACCTTCATTAAAAGGCGCATCCCTGGGCCCTTTAATGCCAGCATCCTCCACAGAGAATTTCGAAGTAAGAATATTGCTCAGCATTGGCGATTCACTCAGTAAAAGTAATCCCTGAGCTCTAAACTCACATTGTCTTCCACCCGCCAGAGTTGAAGCGGCCGTGCAGAACGTAAGGACAATTATGCTGTAGCAGATCGTTAGCGGTTTCATGGAGGATTTTCTACGTAACCTTACCACGCGTTTTCGTAAAGTGTTTGTAAAAAATGCTCTACCAACAAGATAGGATCCACTTCTTAGCGAACGTTTGAGGTCTGGCGCCGTCTTGTTTGGCTGAGTTGGATTCAAGGGTTCAGGGTTTTTCCCGTTCCAATTCGATCAGCACTTGTCCGAAACCGTCCTTGGCTTCAGCTCTCATTTCCGTGGGGCGCTTTTTCTTACCCAAACAGAGTTTGAGTTGGTCTCCGTCCAGAACATAGATTCCCTTCATGGTATCAGCCGGTTTCTTCGAGCCGACGGGAGTCATGTCAAAAGTGGCTGTGGGTTTGGATGATGGATCCAGCTTAAAAGTGTAGCCGGGTCCAGGTTCCGCGGGAGTGATGATCAGCTGGTTGCCTTTGAATTCGTATCTCATTACGGCGATTACCGCATCCGGTCCGGGGTTGCCGGCCGCCCTCATCGCGAGAACTTTCCATTTTCCTTGAATTGCTAACTGATCCCTTTTGAGCGGATCCTCTTGGTCAGGCACCGAGGCAGTGACTTTTTCCTCTGCAGGTGTGGGCGGGCTCGCTGGCTTTTCAGCCGCGAGTCCCTGGCCGGCTCCAATACGGCTCGGGACTCCGCCTGGGCGAACTGGTGAACCTTCGCATCAAAGACCTCGATCTCGAACGCGGACTAATAACCATTCGGGGTGCCAAGGGTGACAAAGATCGCACGACGATGATTCCCGAATCCCTCAAACCGGCGCTCGCCAACCATCTCATCGAAAGCCGAAAACTCTGGGAAAAAGACCGCGAACTCAAAAATCCCGGCGTCGCCCTTCCAGGCGGGCTGGAGAGGAAGTTTTCGCGAGCCGGAGAAAGCTGGGACTGGTTTTGGCTTTTCCCGGCCCCCCGCCCATCCTGTGATCCGGAAAGCGGGATCACCCGTCGTCACCACCTCCATCCCCAAGTCTTCAACAAGGCCTTGAGACGGGCTGCTGTTCGATCCAACATCGCCAAACGCGTCACCAGCCACGCTCTGCGTCATTCATTCGCGACCCACCTCATTGAAGGCGGAACCGACTTGCGAACCATTCAAACCCTGCTGGGCCATCAGGACGTCACCACCACCGAAATCTATACCCACGTCGCCATGGGCGCGAATCAACTCGGAGTGACCAGCCCACTGGATTCCATGACGGATCTCCCCTCCCAACTTGGCAGCAGGCGGATTGATGAAAGGCGATAGACGATCCACTCATGCCCCTGAAGTCGATACCTTTCCCTGCCAATAAAAAATCTGTGCTTCATTGCAAAGCGCACCAGAGGTATTAGGAACTGCATCTAACTTCAGATCTTCACCGCCATCACCATGATCCGACACCTCTTCCTTTCTATCCTCCTCACAGGAGCCGCCTTTGCCGAACTAACTCCCTATTCCCTCTTCAAGAGGCAACACCCGAAGCATCCGGCTCATCAACTCGACCTTGAAGGAAAAAAGGCCTTCGCCGCCCACCGCGCAATTTCCAACAAGGAATTCCTCGCCAAGCTCGATCAAAAGCAAATGAGGGCGCTTGTCTCCTATCGCGACGTTCTCGCCGCCAATCTCCTCGCGGCACACC